>JBIKYW010000183.1:0-6302 GCA_044355055.1 Planctomycetota bacterium
CGTCGAATGGAAAGACGATCCGCGCGCGGCGCGCATGACCGTGCGCAACTTGCTCGATCTCTCGTCGGGGCTGGAGCCCGAGAGCGAGCTGCTCGGGCGCTCGGGCTACGGCGTCAAGGACCTCGGTCCGCTGAATGACATCGCGGGCCGACTGCGCGGCGGCGCACGCGAGAAGGCGCCGGAGGATTGGTACGGCGCGGTGCTCGGCGTTCCGATCTCGCGCGAGCCGGGCACGGTCTTTCGCTATGGACCGTCGCACTTCTACGCGTGGGGCGCGCTGCTCTCGCGCAAGCTCGCGGCGTCCGAGCGCGCGGAGAAAACCTATTGGGACTACATGCGGGCTCGCGTGCTGCTTCCCGCGCAGGTCGACATTCCGAAGTCGCGCTTCGTGCTCGATCAAAAGGGTCAGCCGAACTTGCCGGGCGGCGCGCACCTCACCGCGCGCGAGTGGGCGCGCTTTGGCGAGTTCGTGCGTCAGGCTTGCACGGTCGAGCGCGCGGGCAAGGACGGAGCGAGCGAGCGCGTCGCGCTCGTCGATCGCAACGTGCTCGAGCTGTGCTTTGCGCCAAGCAAAGCCAACGCGCAGTACGGCCTGACGTGGTGGTTGCTCAACGGCGCGAGTGGCACGGGCGCGCAGGTCGCCGACGGCCCGCTGACGCGGCAGGCCGCGCAGCTCGACGCGATTCGCGATGCGGACGGCAAGATCCTTCCGATCGCCATGGCGGCGGGTGCGGGCAAGCAGCGGCTGTATCTGCTGCCGAAGCACGGGCTCGTGATCGTGCGCTTTGCGGAGATGTCGCGCGGAGGCACGGACTTCGACGACACGCGCTTCGTCACCACGTTGCTCGCGCTCGATGCAAAGAAGAGCGCGCAGCCCCCGAGTACCGCGAGTGCGATTTCATGGACCACGCCGGTCGCGCGCGGCCCGCGCATCGACTATCGCACGTTCGAGAGCGCTGCCGCGAAGGCGACCGTGAGCTACCACGTGTACACGCCGCCGCAGTACGACACGGAGCGCGAGCGGCGTTTTCCGACGGTGTATTGGCTGCACGGCAGCGGTGGCGGCGGCGCCGGAGTCTCGCAGGCGGCGCGCGCATTCGGCGAGGCGATTGCGGCAGGGCGAATGCCGCCGACGATCGTGGTGTTCCCCAACGGACTCCCCGAGGGCATGTGGTGCGACTCGCACGATGGACGCACGCCCGTTGAGACCGTGGTCGTGAAAGAGCTCCTCCCAGAGGTCGACCGTGTCTACCGCACGATCGCCTCGCGCGAGGGGCGGATCGTCGAGGGCTTCAGCATGGGTGGCTATGGCGCGGCTCGACTCGGCTTCGCGCACCCCCAAGTGTTCGGCGCGATCTCGATGCTCGCCGGTGGGCCGCTGCACCCGGACTTCGAGGTGCGGCGCGCTTCGCCCACGAGCCGCGACGAGCTGCTCGCCCGCGTGTGGGGCGACCTCGAGCGCTACCGCGCGGCCAGTCCGTGGCGGTTGGCGGAGCAGCACCTCGAGACGGCGCGCAGCCAGCCGCTGCGGATCGTCGTGGGGGAGCGGGACGAGACCTTCGAGTTCAACCGCGACTTTCACGAGCGGCTCCTCGCGCTGGGGCTCCCGCACGAGTACGTCCCGCTCCCGGGGGTCGCCCATGACCCCATGGCCCTGCTCGCCGCCATGGGGGACCGCTTCTGGACCTTCCACCAGCGCGTCTTCACCCCGCCCGAAGGCCGCTGACAGGGTTCTGGGATTTTTCGCGACATCCCGTTCGGTCGGGCGCGACCCGCGGCTCTTCACCGTGTCGCCCGACCCGAGCTTCCAAGATGGGGGTGGCCCGAGCGGGACGACGACAGAGGCTTTGATTCTCCTAGGGATGGAAACGATCTGACTGCGACGTTGGTTGCTCTTCTTCTCCTGACGCGGGCCCGCCGGTAACGACGGGCCCGAGTCGTTTTCTGTCCCTGTCGTATTTATCCAGCTTCCGAGCCCGGCGGACGGTGCCGTGGGGCGGGCGGCGGAGGTGGGCTCCAGAGCCGCGCTCGGGGGGGCCGATGGACGGGGCCTTCGGCGTTCTGGCCGGAGTAGGATCCTCGACACCCTTCCATGGCCCACTACCTCGTCACCGGCGGCGCCGGATTCATTGGCTCGCACATCGCGAGCGGGCTCGTCGAGCGCGGCCACCGCGTGCGCGTCTTCGACAACCTCTCGACGGGGCTGCGCGAGAACCTCGCGCACCTGCCGAGTGGAGACGCGGGCAGCGGAGCGCAGGTCGAGCTGTGGGTCGGGGATCTGTGCGATGAGCGCGCGGTGAGCGCGGCCTGCGCGGGCGTCGACGGGGTCTTCCACGAGGCCGCGCAGGTCTCGGTGCCGCAGAGCGTCGCGCAGCCGATGCGCTCCTACGAAGTGAACGTGATGGGCACGCTGCGGCTGCTCGAAGGCTGCCGCGCGCAGGGTGTGAAGCGCGTCGTCTTCGCCGCGTCTTCGGCGGCCTATGGCGATACGCCGACGCTCCCCAAGGTCGAGACGATGCCGCCTTCGCCGCTCTCTCCTTATGCGGCCGGCAAGGTGGCGGGCGAGCACTTGCTCGCGGCCTATGCGCACGTGCACGGCATGCACACGGTCGCGCTGCGCTACTTCAACGTCTTCGGCCCGCGCCAGCGCGACGACAGCCCGTACACCGGCGTGATCGCGATCTTCGCGCGCGCGCTGCTCGAAGGCCGCGCGCCGACGATCTTCGGCGATGGGCTGCAGACGCGCGACTTCAACTTCGTCGGGAACGTCGTGCACGCCAACCTGCTCGCCATGGAGCGCGACGTGCCGCCCGGCAGCGTCATCAACATCGGCGCAGGCGAGTCGATCTCGCTGCTCGAGCTCTATCGCACGATGGCGGCCGAGCTCGGCATTACGCTCGAGCCACGTTTTGCGCCGCCGCGCGAGGGCGACGTGCGCGACTCACTCGCGTCGCTGGAGCGCGCGCGCGCTTTGCTCGGGTACGAGCCCGAGGTTCGCTGGCGCGAGGGACTCTCGCGCACGCTCGCGTGGTACGCGCGGCAATCGGTCGGCCGCGCGTGAGTTAGGTGCTCAGCCCGCTTGGCGGGTGAAGCGGAAGAGGTCCGGCCAGCTCCACTTGCGGGCGCTGAAGCCCTCGTCGCGGGTGAGGACGAGGACGTAGTCGCAGTAGGGCTCCGGGCAGGCCAGCAGGAGCGCCTTGGCGCCCTCCTCGGGGCGGCCTTGGGTGGGGCGCAGGGGCTGGAAGCAGCGCGGGCAGGCGTGGACGGTTTCGGCGGCGGGGGTCATGGCTTGAGGGCGTCTCGGTCGGAGGGAGGCGCTCCCGAGGGTTCGGACCCCCGGGGTGTGTGGGGGAGTGGCTCCGTGGACCCAGACTTGGCGCTCGGCGTCGACCTGCGACGGCTTCGGCACGTTCCTCTAAGCCTCTGAAGGTGTCGTGAAGATGGGCTCAAGGTCGGTCCCAAAGCGGGGTTGGGTCGGAGGGCGGGCGGGGGGGGATCCCGCAGGGCCGTCGGCGTGGTGTACGCTGTGGCGCTCAACACCTAGCCCGCAAGTCCGCGCGGATCCTCCCGCGCGGCCGAAGCGGTGCGCACCACCATCACGCCATGACGACCACGACCCAGGCCCCGCAGGCCGACTTCAAGGCCGAGCTCGAGAAGCTCTTCGGGCTCAAGAGCGTCTCCTACAAGTACAACCTCTCGAAGGACGAGCTGTTCCACGAGGCGATCGCGAACGACCGCGGCCGCGTGAAGAAGGACGGCCCGAGCAACGCCCAGAAGGCGTTCGCGACCAAGCTCGGGACCAAGGGTCCGCTGGTCTACTACACCGACCCCGACTGCACGGGTCGCCGCGTCAAGGACACCTACGCGGTCTGCTGGCCCGAGGTCGAGGGCGAGATCTGGTGGAAGGACGACGTCCAGCGCTACGACCCCGCCAAGTACGAGGCCCTGCTCGCCCGCGTGGTCGCGCACCTCAACGACAAGAAGGCGAACCTGTACGTCAAGGACGTCTTCATGGGCGCGGACCCCGAGTTCGCGGTGCCCTACCGTTTCGTCGGCGAATACGCGACGCACGCGATGTTCGCCCACAACATGTTCCCCAAGGATCTGCCGGGCGTGAAGGACGTCGCGGCGCGCCGCTGGACGATGCTGAACGTGCCGTCCTTCGTGTGCGTGCCGGAGCGCGACGGCTGCCGCGCCGAGTGCGCCGTCATCATCGACATCAAGAACAAGATCTGCCTCGTCGCGGGCCGCATGGACTACTGCGGCGTCGTGAAGAAGACGATCTTCACGGTCGGCAACTACCTGCTGCCCAAGCAGGGTCGCCTCTCGATGCACTGCTCGGCCAACGTCGGTCCGCGCGGTGACGGCGCGATCCTGTTCGGCCTCTCGGGCACGGGCAAGACGACGCTCTCGGCCGATCCCGACCGCCGCCTGATCGGCGACGACGAGACGATCTGGAGCGACAACGGCCTCTGCAACCTCGAAGACGGCTGCTACGCCAAGCTGATCGACCTCAGCAAGGAAGCGGAGCCCGTGATCGCCGCCGCGCTCTCCAAGCCGGGCACGATCATCGAGAACGTCCCGCCGCTGCCGGGCAAGACGATGGCCGAGTGCGATCCGCAGGAGCTCGACCTCACCGACAAGTCGATCACCGAGAACACGCGCTTCAGCTACCCGCTGTCGGCCAACCCCAACGTGATGCCGGGCTCGCGCGGCCCGCACCCGGAGACGATCGTGCTGCTCACGGCCGATGCCTTCGGCGTGCTGCCGCCGGTGGCGATCCTCGACGCGGAGCAGGTCATGTACCACTTCGTCTCGGGCTTCACCGCCAAGCTCGCGGGCACCGAGATGGGCGTCACCGAGCCGAAGGCGGCCTTCTCGGCCTGCTTCGGCGCGCCGTTCATGAGCCACAAGCCGCCGGTCTACGCCAAGCTGCTCGCCGAGAAGATGCAGAAGCACAAGGCGCGCTGCATCCTGCTCAACACGGGCTGGAGCGGCGGTCCCTTCGGCGTCGGCAAGCGCATGTCGATCCAGCACACGCGCGCGCTGCTCAACGCGGCGCTCGCGGGTCAGCTCGACAACGTGCCGACCGAGCTGCACCCCGTCTTCAACCTGAAGATGCCGAAGTCCTGCCCCGGCGTTCCGGCCGAGGTCCTGAACCCGCGCAACACGTGGACGGACAAGGCGGCGTACGACGCCGCGGCCACCAAGCTGCGCGACATGTTCAAGAAGAACTTCGACGACAAGGGCTTCGCTTCGCTCGGCATCAAGCCGGCGATGTGATCCACGCCGCGGCCGCGCTCGCGCTCGGCTCGCACGGTTCCTTCCTCGCGGGGGCGCGTGATGAACGCGCCCCCGCGGTCGTTGGGGAGCGTGGCGCTCGGCCTTCGCCGCGGCCTGCCGTCCGTGGGTTGCGGGATTTCAGCGCTGTGAGAGGATTTGGCGCGTAACGCGGCCATCGGACCTCGGATGAAACGGGGGCCGACTCTCGTTCCCAGCCCTCTGGAGCCTTGCCCCGACTGGGGGAGGTCTTGCTCCGGCGGGCGCAACTACCCGACTTGAGGCCCTCCGATGTCTTTCCTCTTCGCTGCCGCGCTGCTCGTTCAGTCGCCCGCTGCCCCGCTCGAGCTTCCCCGCGTCGCGGACGAACGCGATGCCGTGATCGGCGAGGCGCGCTTCGTTCCGGTCTCGCTCGACGACTCGATCCCGCTCCCCACGCGCGCGGTGTACGCGCCGGGAGACGCTGGGGACACGCTGCTGACTCCGGCGAGCGGAGATCCGTACTTCCTCGGCTTCGCGGCGGGAAAGCACTATCCGCCGTCGGATGAGCGCATCGATCCGCGCCTCAGTGACATCGTCGCGAACCTGCCTGCGGATGGCCGCGGTGCGGCGCGCACGTACGCGTTCGTGATGTTCCAAAAGCGCATGACCGAGCCGCGTGTGCGCGCGCTCGAAGCGCTCGGCGCGAAGGTGATCGAGTTTCACCCCTTCTACACGCTGAAGGTGAGCTTCGACCCCGCGCAGCTGCAGGCGCTCGCAGACCTCGATTTCGTGCGCTGGATCGGCAGCGTCCAGCCGTGGCAGAAGCTGCACCCCGACGCGACGGCGCTCTTCAGCAAGGCGCAGCCGGGCGAGAAGCTCGCGCTGCACATCAACGTGTTCGAGAGCGACCTGTGCGCGGCTTCGACGCGCGTGCTCGTCGCTCCGGCGATGGAGAGCGATCCCGAAGGCAACAAGCGTCGCGGCAACCCGGCCCACGATGCCTATGACACCTTTGCCAACGGCTGGCAGCAGCGCGCGCT
>JBIKYW010000184.1:0-6278 GCA_044355055.1 Planctomycetota bacterium
GGACTTCCTCGTCATGGCGGCGACGCTGATGGCGATCAAGTCGCGTTCGCTCCTGCCGAGCGAGAACATCGACCTTGCGGAGGAGCTCGACCCGCGCGACGAGCTGATCCAACGCCTGATCGAATACCGTCACTTCAAGCAGGCCTCGCGCGACTTGCAAGATCGCTTCGAGCTGCGCCACCGCCTGCACGAGCGCGGCTTCCGCGCCGAGGAGCCCGCCGAGCCGGGCCTCGATCTCGAAGACCTCGGCCATTGGGACCTGTTCGCCGCGTTCTCGCGCCTGATGCGCGAGACTCTGGCCAACAAGCCGATGGTGATCGCGACCGAGCATCGCCCGCTGCGCTTCTACGTCGAGGAGCTCGTGCGCAGCGTCAAGGCGCGCCGCTCGATGTCGCTGCGCGAGCTCGTCGACGAGACGGTGCAGAAGGGCGGCGCGAGCCGCGGCACGCTGATCGGCGCTTTCTGCGCGCTCTTGGAGCTCGTGAAGCTCGGCGCCGTGCGCGCGCGGCAGGAGTCGAAGGACACCGACATCACGATCTCGCTGCGCGAAGACCTCGGAGACGATCTCGACAGCATCGTGCGCCAGACGGAGTTCGAGGACGAGCGCATCGAAGATCCCGACGCGGCTCCGGCCGCGGCTGCGGGAGAGCCCGCGCCGCCGCGCGAGCCCGTGCACGACGTGTTCGAGGATCTCGAAGACGACGACCTGCCGAGCCCTCTGCCCGCGGAACAATCCGCGTCCGCGCCCGCAGAGGGTACGGTGGCGGACGACGCGACCGACGCTGCACAGCCCTGAGCACGCGTCGGGGGTGGACTCGCGGCACTCCGCGTCCCATATTCTCCGCTCTCCGGGCCGCGCAGGGCCCATCGAGCTTCCAACACCCGCCTCTCCTTCCTTTCGACATGAGCAAAGCCGCCGACGTCACCGACAGCCTCTGGGACTCGCAAGTCCTGAAGAGCGACATCCCCGTCCTCGTCGATTTTTGGGCCGAATGGTGCGGCCCCTGCAAGGCCATGGGCCCCTACGTCGACAAGCTCGCCGACGAGACCGCCGGCAAGCTGAAGGTGCTCAAGCTCAACACGCAGGACAACCCCGACGTTCCCGCGCGCTACGGCATCAACGCGATCCCGACCTTCCTGATCATCAAGAACGGTCAGGTCGTGCATCAGATCGTGGGCAGCAAGCCCTACGAGCAGTTCAAGCAGCTCGTCCTGTCGAAGATCTGATCGCGCCTTGCGCACGGTCTTTCTCGGCTCGCCGCCTTTCGCGACGCCGGTGTTCGAGCGCCTCGTGCGCTCCGGGCACCGGCCGCTCGCTTTGGTGACGCTCCCCGACAAGCCCAAGGGGCGCAGTCGGGAAGTCGAGGAATCGGAGCTCGTGCGCGCGGCGCGCGCCCACGAGATCGCGGTACACCAACCGGCGGATCCGCATGTACCGGACTTTCTCGCAGCGCTGCGCGCACTCGGGCCGGACGTGCTCGTCGTCGCGAGCTATGGCGTGATCATGAGGCCGGCGTTGCTCGAGCTCGCGCCGCACGGAGCGCTCAACGTGCACGGTTCGTTGCTGCCGCGATGGCGTGGAGCCTCGCCGATTCAAGCTGCGGTGCTCGCGGGTGACGCGGTCACCGGCGTGTCGATCCAGCGCATCGTGCTCGCACTCGACGAAGGCGACGTGCTGCTCTCGAAGGAGCGCCCGATCGGACCGAACGAAACGTCCGGTGAGCTCTTCGACGCGCTCGCGGTGCTCGGCGGCGACGCGCTCGTCGAAGCTCTCGATCTGCTCGAAAGCGGTCGCGCGGTCTTCACTCCGCAGGACGGCTCGCGCGCGACGTACGCGCGCAAGATCCGCAAGGAACGTGGCGCCATCGACTGGTCCAAGGACGCTGTCGAACTCGAACGCGCAGTGCGCGCCTACCATCCTTGGCCGCTTGTGCGGATGCTCGACCCGAAGGGGCGCGAGCTCAGCGTGCACGCAGCGCGCGTCGTTCCGCTCGCAGGCGAGCCGGGCATCGTGCTCGAAGCTGGTCCGCGCTGGATCGTGGCGTGTGGTGGCGACGCGCTCGAGCTCGTGACCGTGCAAGCGGCGGGCAAGCGTGCCCTCTCCGCCGCGGAGTATCTGCGTGGTGCACGCATCGAAGCCGGAGAGCGCATGGGGACTCCCCCAGCGAACCCCAAATGACCCGACTCGCCGCCTTCACCCTGTTGCGCTCGGGCTCGACCACGCTGCTGCGCGACGTCGACCGCCTGTGTGATGCGCGCGAGGTCGATCCGCGCGACCGCGGCCTGCTCCGCCGCATCATCGGCACCGAGGTGCGCCGCCGCGCGACCATCCGCGCCGTGATCCACGCGATCGCGCCCGCGCTCAAGAACGCCGAGATGCTCACGCACCTGCATGTCGCACTCGCACAAGCGCTCTTCCTTGATCGCATCCCGCCGCACGCGGTGATCTCGGAGTGCTCCGAGGCCGTTCGCCGCACGCTCGGCCCCTCGAAAGTTCGCGTAGCGCGCGAGTTTCTGCGCAGCTTGTACGAGCGCTTGGAGAGCTCGCGCAGCGGTGATCCGCGCCGCGACCTTGTCGGTCGCAACCTTGCGTTCCGCGAACCGGTCTTCCGAGATCCGGCGGAACATCCGCTCCTGTGGGCGGAAGACGCGCTCTCGATGCCAGCTCCGATTCTGAAGCGCTGGATCGCGCGACATGGCGAGTCGAAGGCCCACGCGCTCGCGCAGCTCGCGCTCGACGAGGCGCCGCTCTCGATCCGCGTCGTGCGCGGAGAACGTTCCGCGATCGCAGCGGAGCTCGACAGTCTCGGCGTGACGAGCCGCGCGGGTGCTCACGATCGGATTCTGCTCGCCGCGTCGAGCGCTGCGGAGAGCGTCACGTCGAGCGCGGCGTTCACGGAGGGCCGTATCACGATCCAAGGCGAGAGCGCGCTGCGCGCCGCCGAGGCGATGAACGCGCGTGAAGGTGACGAACTGCTCGATCTGTGCGCTGCGCCCGGAGGTAAGACCGTCGTGCTCGCCGCGAGCGGCGCGCGTGTGGTCGCGTGCGACTCGAATGCGACGCGCTTGGAGCGCGTGAACTCGACGTTGCAGCGGCTCGGCCTCGCCGCGAACGTCGAAGTGCTCGCGACCGAGTTCGGAGAGGCGCTCGGCACGCGCACGTTCGATGGCGTGCTGGTCGATGCGCCGTGCAGCAACACAGGCGTGCTTGCACAGCGCCCTGAAGCGCGCTGGCGCTTCGGCCCCGCGAGCCGTGCCGACCTCGCGGACGTTCAGCAGCGCCTCCTCGATCGCGCGGCAGAGCTCGTCCGCCCCGACGGCCGCCTGGTCTGGTCGACCTGCTCGATCGAGCCCGAGGAAAACCGCCGCGCGGTGGATGCGTTCCTCGCACGCCATGCTGGCTGGAGTCTGGACCTCGACCACGAGAGCACGCCCGACGTGGAGACGACGCAGGAGCGTGGCGCGGGGCCCATCGACGGCGGCTACTTCGCGCGACTCGTTCGCAGCTGAGTCCGAGCGCTCGGCTATCATCGTCGTCGACTCACCACGGAGATTCCGACGCCATGGCACGCCCCGCAGACAAGCAGCAAGAATCCGAGCGCGGTCGCCGCGCGGCCCCCAAGCGCGGCATGAGCCCGCTGATCCCGCTCGCGGTGGTGATCGTGATCTTGGTCGGCGGCGCGATCGCTGTGGCGACAGGCACGGACAAGAAGGCGAAAGAAGCGCCGGCTCCCGTCGCTTCGAACAAGCCCAAGCCCTTCGACGATCTTCCGGCGGAGCAGCCGCCCTCGAAGAAGGCGGGATCGAGCAGCGGGCGCACGTTCATCGCGGAGGCGCCGGAGGGTCTGGAAGCGGACGCGAATTGGCTGAAGGCGATCGCGATCGCGAACGAGGGCGCGAAGCTCTACGACGAGGCCGTCGCGGCCAAGACGCAGGGCAACACTGCGCTGCTCAACCAGAAGGGCGCTGCGGCGCGCACGAAGCTCAACGATGCGTTCGACATGACGGCCGTCTGGGAAGAGGAGCTGTTCGAGAAGTACGGCGACGCGAATCCGAGCGTGCGGCGCATCGTGAAGACGCGCACGGAGTGGATGGACAAGGTGCGCTGGCTGCACAAGTCCATCGCACGCTGAGCTCGTGGTTCCCGCTCAGGCTTTGTCGCAGCGTCGAGCGCTCGTCACAGGCGCGTCGTCGGGCATCGGCGAAGCCACGGCGCGGCTACTTGCGCAGCAGGGTTATCGGGTCGCGTTGCTCGCGCGTCGCGAGAGCGAGCTGGAGCGCGTGCGCGCCTCGCTCGCGCACCCCGAGCGACACGTGTGCATGCCATGTGACTTGCGCGACTCCGCCGCGCTCGCTCGCGCAGTTGCGGTCGTGGGGGAGCGCTTCGGTGGGCTCGACCTGCTCGTGCAGAACGCAGGTCACGGCTACCTCGCGCGCGTGGAAGAGTCGCGGTCGGACGTGCTGCGCTCGCTCGTGGAAACCAACGTCGTCGCGGTGCTCGACCTCGCCCGCGAGAGCTTGCCGCTCCTTCGCCGCGGCGAGCGGCCGGTGATGGTGCTCGTCTCTTCGATCGTCGCGCGCCGCGGGATCCCCGGCCAGGTGGCCTACGCGGCGAGCAAGGCGGCGCTCAACTCGATCGGCGAGGGCCTGCGGATCGAGTGGGCGAGCGAGTCGGTCGCGGTCTCCCTGCTCGACGTCGGGCTGACGCGGACGCCGTTCTTCGCGACCCAGCCCAACCCGAGCGCGCTCTCTGGTCCCGATGTGTCCGGGGCCGATGCGCCCGAGCACGTCGCGGCCGAGATCCTCGCCCTCGATCGCCGCCCGCAGCCCGAGCGCTGGATGTCGTGGAAGTGGCGCGCCCTCTCGCTCGCGGGCCTTCTCGCTCCTCGCCTCTCGGACCGGCTGCTCGTCCGGCGCATGGGCGGCGGCTGGCGGACGCCGGAGCGCTAGACTCGTCCGAGCGCCGTGTTCCGCCTCGCCTACAACACCAACGGGCTCGCCCACCACCGCCTGCTCGATGCTCTGCGGATGCTCGCGGACCTCGGGTACGAGGGCGTCGCGATCACGCCCGACGTCGGCCAGCTCGACCCCTTGGAGCCCGACCCCCGGCTCGTCGAGGACGTCCGGCGCTGGAGTGAGGACCTCGGGCTGGAGCTCGCCATCGAGACCGGCGCCCGCTTCGTGCTCGACCCGCGCCGCAAGCACTGGCCGACCCTCCTCGAGGGCGCCTCGGAGGACCGCGACCGCCGGGTGCGGATGCTGGAGCGCTGCATCGATCTCGCCGCTGAGCTCGACGCCGGACTCGTCTCGATCTGGTCGGGCGCTGCGCCGTGCGGGAGCGTGGGGGATCGGCGCGACGGGGTGGCCGCCCCCGACGAGCTCTGGCAGCGACTGTGCGACGGGGTCCGTCGCGTCCTCGACCACGGTCGAAAGCGCGGGGTCACCGTCTCCTTCGAGCCCGAGCCGGGGATGTTCCTCGAGCGCCCAGCGGGCTACCTCGAGCTCTGCCGCAGGCTCGGCGGCGATGGCGAGGATCTGGGGCTGACCCTCGACGTTGGGCACTGTCTCGTGACGGGTGACCTGCCCGTCGGGGAGCAGCTCCGCGCGCTGCGGCCGAGGCTCGCCCACGTGCACCTCGATGACATCGCCGAAGGCCGTCACGAGCACCTCATGTTCGGACAGGGTGTGCTGAACCTGCCCGAGGTTCTAAAAACTCTACTGGAAACATCTTACGACGGAATGGCGGCGGTCGAGCTGTCCCGCGATAGCCACCGAGGGGCATGGGCTGCCCAAGAGGCGCTGCGCCGGGTTCGGGCTGCGCTGGGCGCTTCGGCCTAGTGCGACCTTGCGGCCGAATGCGAGCAGGCTGCACAATGGGACCCCATGAGTGACGAGCAGTCCCACGGCTCGCCGGCCGATCCCCAAAAGCGCATCTGCCCCACCCGGGCGGACGGTCTGCTCGCGCTCATGGCGGCGACGATCCACGTCTCCGAGTGCCAGCGCCGCCAGCGGGAGCACTTCCACAAGTGCCCGACCTGCGTGCACTACAACGCGCGGGCTATCACGCCGCCGAGCCCCTCGACTCTGCCCGGTCGCGCCCTCGGCAGCTAGGACTGGCCGTTCGTCTCGGAAAGCGTTTCGCCAGCACGGTAGGGGTCTGTCCCCGATTTCACGGTAGGTCCGCCGCCTCGGTGGTTGCGGGGTAGGGTTCGAAGGCGAGTCGACGGCTCGGGCACTTCCGCCCCCGGGCGTGCGTTCGCCGGCACTTCCTGCGCACC
>JBIKYW010000185.1:0-6256 GCA_044355055.1 Planctomycetota bacterium
GAGCGCCTTGTCCATCACCTCGCCGTACTTGGGGTTCGCGAGGAACTGCTCGACCGAGCCCGCCTGCTTCAGCACTTGGATCGACTCGCCATCGTGCACGGCGAGACCGGCGGCTTCGCGACCGCGCGCCTCCGAGCAGCGGAAGAGGGTCTCGACGACCGAGCCCGCAAACGACGCGTCGAACGACGCGTCACGTCCGTAGACGACTCCGAAGATGCCGCACATGGGTTGGGTCTGGGGCTCGCTGGCTGGCTTGAGGGACGGCCGCGGCGGGGGTGGGGATCCCGGCGGCCGCGGGGAGTATCGGCCCCGGACTCCGCGGGACTCGATACCGCTCCCGCTCAGGCCTCCCACGGCTCCCGCTGCCGACCGTCGCCCAAGGAGTCTAGCGCCTCCGCGACGTCCACCCTCGGAAGGCCTTTCCCCATGTGCCTCCTTGTCCCACCAACGGGCCAAGGAACGGCCTGAGCACGGCACCCGTGGCCCTGCGCTGCCCGTCGCGGGTCCGCTAAGCTCGCCCCCACGATGGAAATCCTCGCCTGCCTCGCGCTCGCGTTCCTCAGCCGGCCCCAAGAGCTCCAGATCGACGCCGCCGCACCGCCGGAGAACGGGCTGATCACCGCCGACCGTCGCGCCGCTCCCGGCTACGTGCTGTTCGCGCCCTTGCGCTCGGGGACGATCTACTTGATCGACGAGAGCGGCAAACCGGTGCACCAGTGGAACCACGGGCTCCCGCCGATCACGGTGTACCTGAAGGACAACGGCAACGTCCTGCTCGCCTCGCGCATCGACGAGAACCCGACGTTCTTCGGCGGCGGCCTCGGCGGCCGCATCACCGAATACGACTGGGACGGCAACCTCGTGTGGGAGTACGTGCTCTCCGACGAGAAGCGCTCGCTCCACCACGACCTCGAGATCCTGCCCAACGGCAACCTGCTCGTGATCGCTTGGGAGCACCTGAGCGCGGCGGAAGCGATCGCGCTCGGACGGGACCCGCGCTACGTCGAAGAGAAGGGCTGGTGGCCCGATGTGATCCTCGAACTCAAGCTCGAGGAGAAGAGCGGAGCCAGCGTGCAATGGGAGTGGCGCGCGCGCGACCACCTCGTGCAGGACTTCGCGCCGACGAAGGCGAACTACGGGACGGTCGCGGATCGCCCCGAGCGCATCGACATCAACGGCGACCACCGCGACCAGCCGCCGCTGACCGATGCCGAGCGCAAGCAGCTCGCGGAAGAGGCGCGCAAGCTGCGCGAGCTCGGCTACGCAGGTGGCGACGAGGAAAAGCACGCCGAGAGCGGCGATGCACCGCGCGAGCGCCGCGGCGACTTCCTCCACACGAACTCGATCCACTACCTGCCGGAGCACGACCTGATCGCGCTCTCGACGCCCCACTTCCACGAGCTGTGGATCCTCGACCACTCGACCACGACGGCGGAGGCACGCGGCTCGAAGGGCGGACGCTGGGGCAAGGGCGGGGATCTGCTCTACCGCTGGGGCAACCCTCGCACCTACGGCTGCGGCAGCGCCGCGAACCAGCAGCTCTTCTTTCAGCACCAGCCCGACTGGATTCCGGCGGGCTTCCCCGGCGGTGGCAACATCCTCGTCTTCAACAACGGCACGCGCCGCGGCGAGGTGGAATACAGCTCCGTCGACGAGCTCGCGCTGCCCTTCGATCCGAAGAAGGGCTTCCGTCGCGAGCCGGGCAAGGCCTTCGAGCCCGCGGCGCCGACGTGGAGCTACAGCGCGCCGGAGAAGAGCGACTTTTTCTCCTTCTTCATCTCGGGCGCCCAGCGCCTCAAGAACGGCAACACCTTCATCTGCTCCGGCAAGCAGGGACGCTTCTTCGAGGTCACGAAGGAAGGCGAAATCGTGTGGGAATACAGGAATCCCTACGGCGGTGAGCTGCCCGTCACCGCGGGCAACGCCGCTCCGCCGCCCAAGGGACCGAGCCCTGTCGAACTGACCAGTTGCTTCCGCGCGACCAAGCTGCCGCCCGACCACAAGGGACTCGCCCGCCTGCGTGGCGCAGCGAACGGCGAGCCGCAGGTGCGCGGCGAGGACGCGGACAAGTCCACGGGGAAGTAGGAAGACGGTCGTGAGCTTCCCGCCGCTCGGGCCGTCGGACTTCACGGCCGATCTCTGGGGCGCGCTGCAAACTAGCACGAGCGAGCGCGGCCGCGGACTGCGCGCGCTGTGCGGCAGCGCGTACTCCTTGCCGCTGCTCGCTCCAAGCGCCTGTGAGCGCTGGCTCGCGGAGATCGCACACGCGCGCGCGCGCTCGCCGAGCTCCGATCCGCCGAACTCGATGCACGACCATGGTGTCGACCTCGTCCCGCTCGGATTCGGCCCTCGGATCGACGGGCTGCTCACGCGCCTGCAGCCGCTGCTCGCCCGGCTCTACCCCCAGTTCGACGGCGCGCGTCTCGACAGCCACCACAGCTACCTCGTCGAGTACGGCCGAGAGCTCGACGAGTCGCTCGCGTGGCACGCCGACGACAGCGAAGTCACGCTCAACCTCTGCCTCGGCGAGGAGTTCAGCGGCGCGGAGCTCACCTTCCTCGGCCTCCGCTGCCGCGAGCACATGCAGACCCGTCCGACGGCCGACGAGGTGCGCAGCTTCGAGCACGAGCCCGGGACTCTGATCCTGCACGCCGGCCTGCACCGACACCGCGTCGAGCCCATCCTGTCGGGAACGCGCCGAAACTTGATCGTCTGGGCGCGCTCGACGCATCTCCGTCGGGGCACGCCGCCGCCCGCCGCGAGCTACTGCCCGCTGCACGGCTGAGGCGACGACACCCGAGTCAGCGCGCGGGCGGTGCGACCTCCGCGATGTGCGCGCCCGCGTTCTCGCTCGAGACGAGCACCGCGTAGCGAGTCGCATCGTTCGCTCCCTCGCCGGACATCGAGGCGTAGTCGAAGCGTCCGCGCAGGTCGGTGTAGCCATCCTTGTGGAAGCGCACCTGTCCGTTCGCGAGCTTCGCATAGACCTTCACATAGACCTTGGAAAGCGCCAGTCCGCTCGCCGAGTCGGTCACGGAAACTTGGCCCGAACGCTCCAGGAACTGCGCGCGCAGCGTGCCTTGCAAGCAAGGCTTGCGGCGCACGATCGACCCCGCGCGAACCTCCACGAGCAGGTTCATGCCGCGCAACTCCGCCGGCACCTCGATCGTCGTCGTGCGCGCATCCGCGGCGAGTGCAACGACTTCGCTGCGGCGCGGGCGAATGAACGCGAACTCGCGAGAGTCCTGCCCCACGAACGGGTTCGTCGAGAACAGGAACTCGATGTCCATCGGGAAGTAGCTCACCTCGCAAGACTCGAGGTTCGCATGCGCAAGCGACAGCCGCGCTCCCTCGATGGAGAGCTCGAGCGCCGATTCCGCCGCCGCAAGTGCCGCTTGACGCGTGTCGCGCTCGCTCGACTCGCCGGAGCGCTGTCCCTTGCCCGCGGCTTCGTCGAGCTGCGCAAGGACCTCCCCGAAGCGCAGGCGCCAACGCTCCACACCATAGTCGCGATAGCGCTCGGCAATCGCGCGTGCCGACTCCGGGTTCTCGGAGTAGAACGCAGCGTAGGCGCGGAGATAGTCGAGCTGCAGAACCTGCCGCACGCTGTCAGCGTCCACGTTGGCGAAGGCCGCGAGCGCCTCTTCTGTACGATCCTGCAAGAAGAGGTGGTACGTGACCGCCATCCAGTCCTCCGCGGAGGGCTTCGGCTTCAAGCTCAAGATCGACAGCAGCGCGCGCCATTGAGCCTCGACCTCTCGATTGCGAACCTCCCGCACGCGGCCGAACGGGTGGACACGCGGATGGACGAGCGGATCGAACTCGATGTGCTCGTACGCACGTTCAAGCCAAGGATCAAAGCTCGCCAGCGAGGACTCCAGCCAAAGCCCCACACGCCACGCGCCGAGTGCACCACTCTCCAAATACTCGCGAGCTGCCGCCTCGTCGCGATGCAGCAACGCATAGATCCACAAGCACGAGTCAAAGCGCAGACGATCGCGGAGCACACCGAGCACGGCGTCGTACGCCTTGCGATCGCGCATGCGCCACGCAATGCGCTCCAAGTTCACTCGCTGCAAGTTGCTCTCACGAAGGAACGCGAGCGTTTCGTCCAACGTCCCGCGCTGCGAGAGGTAGGACCACGAGGTCGTGTCGACGGACTTCGGCTCCGCGAGCACTTCGAGCGTCGTCGCGTCCGCGTAGGCCACGAGCGCCTCGCCCTCGGAGACATGCACGGGGTAGTGCGCAAACTTGCCTGCACGAGGGAAATAGAACGTCGACTCGATCGCCTGCGTTGCGTAGGGCGCGAGGATCAAGCGCTGTCCACGCGTCGCGCGCGCGCCGCCGAGCGGCACAGACCCCGCAGGAACTTGCAGCAAGAGCTCGATCGGTCGCTGCGCCGAAGTGGGATTCGTCACGACGACGCGCACCCCGTAGGCGACGTTCACGAGGTACTCGCCACGCACAAACTTGTCGACGCGCTGAGAGCCGCTGTCGTCGAAGCGATCGTCGTGCCGGAAGTAGTTCTGGCTCACGAGGAGCGGCGCGGAATCCGCGGCCTTCTCGCTCGCTCGCAGCTCGCGTCGCACCGCGAGGAAGGCCGTCGTCGACTTCAGCTCGCGCTGATCGCCCTGCGTTTCGCGCTGCTGCTCGCCCGCCTCGAACGGCAAGTCGAGCACCGCGAGCGCTAGCAGCATTTCCGTAACGCTGCGCGTCGCGAGCGTGAAGTGCGTCGAGAGGAAGGTCGTGCCCGACGGCGCCTCCATGTAGTCGAGCCAGAACCGGCTGGGCGACACGAGGTCGCTCGTCCGCGATCCCTGCGGGACTTTCCAGTACTGGCTCTCCGCGAGCCGCTGCGTCTCGCGCACCGGTACGTACAGTTGCTGCGTCTTCCGGCGCTCCTCGAGCCCCCCGAGCCCGCCCCCGCCGCCCCCGACGTAGCCAAGCCCCCGCAGCAGCTTGTCCTGCGCCACGCCGTCGTTGGATTCCTCCGGAACCTCGGCGTCCTTGAGCGGCGCGTCATCGAAGTCCGCCTTCGACTTCTCGGCCTCCGCACGCAGCTCGGCGCCCTTCAGGCCACCCTGCTCGCCCGCCGCAGCGGACTCGGGCGCGCGACTCGGCGCGGGACCGGGAGATGCCGGCGCTCCGGGCGCCATGGGCTTCCCTGCGCGGCCCAAGAAAAACGCGTCGCTCCCCTCCGCGAGAGAATCACCGGCGAGCACAGTGGAAAACGCCTGCTCTTCGGATTCGACATCCACCGGCAGCAACTCAACCGCATCGCGCACCGAGCGCACGCCGCTCTTGCTCCGTTCCGGCAACCTCTGGAGCAGGAGCGCGAGCTCGACCACGTTCAACTGCGAGATACGCTGCGGCGTCGCGAACTCCGCGAGGTCTTCGCCCAAGAGCCAGCGATCGAAGAACTCCTTCTCGAGCTTGTTCGCGAGATAGGGCCGGACCACCTCAGCGAAGAACTTCGGATCCTTGCGATAGAGGAAGAAGTGCACTTCGTGGCAGGCATGCTGCGAGTACCGCGCGCGCTTTTCCTCCGCGCTGAGGTTCGGCCAACGTGTCAGGAAGCTGAAACGCTCCAGCTCCGCATCGCCGGAGCTCGTCCGGAAAAAGCGGAACACGCTCTCGAGTGTGTCGTAGAGCTGCACGGCGTCGGTCGAGGCCGCATCGAAGCGCAGTGCCTCCCCCGCGCGAACGACGTCGATCGTGCGTCGCTCCGAGACGTGGCGTTCCCCATCGAGCGCCTGCGCCAGACGCTGATCTCGAACGTTGAGCGGTACGGAAGCCGTCGCAAGCGAGTGCTGCGCTTGCTCTTCGCCCTGCAGCGCGATGGCATGGATCCACTGCCCGTCTCCGAGCGCCGCGCGAGGGACACGCACGACACCGCTGCGATCCACCGTCAGGTTCAGGGCCTTGCCGCGCGAGCCCGCGAGGAAGTCCAGGTTCGAAAACACACTCGCCTCGCTGCCCCATGCGCCACCACCACCGGCCGCAGCACCCCCGCGCGCCTTCGAGTCCCGTCGACCACCGGCGCGACCGCCGAATGAGCTGCCGGAGCCCCCGCCCGTCGCGAGAAGGGTGTCGCTTTCCTCCAAGCTCCACGGGTCCAAGAGCAGGCTCGGCCGCGCGAGCATGTTGCCGGGGAACTTCTTCGCGAAGCGTCGCTCCAAGATGTAGCGATACTCATCCGAGAGCTCGCGCCCCGCGCGCAGATCGCTCTGGATCGCGCCGAGCTCCACGTCTTGCA
>JBIKYW010000186.1:0-6240 GCA_044355055.1 Planctomycetota bacterium
CGCGGGGTTCAAGGAGGTGGAACACTCGGCCACGCCGCTCGAACTCAGCTCGTGGCGCGGCAAGCCGATCGACGCCACGGCCGAGATCGTCGTGCGTCGTCGACACATCGGCGCCACCGCAGACGACCTCGGATTCACTCGCGGCGCAGAGGGGTGCTACGAGGGCATCGTCAGCGAGATCCTGCTTGGTCGCTTCGATCGCCGTTGGTTTGCGGAACTCGAGAAGCGCTATGCCGAGCTCGGTGGCGTCGTCGCTCCCGCGCAGGTGCGACCCGCAGCGTCGAAGCCTTCGCCAGGGCGCTCCGAGTCGGTCGACTATGCGCTGCCCACTCCAGTGCAGCCTGCCGCAAAGCCCAAGCCCGAGGGGCGCCTTTCCGAGCGGCCGAAGGCTTCGTCGCCGAGCGTGCGCATCGAGCCGTCTCCCGCGCGATCGGCACCGATGCCGACCTTGCCGGTCGACGCTGTGGAAACGGTGGACTCTGGGGCGACGATCGCGACCTCGGATTCCAGCGGTGCGAGCCTCGAGCAGGACGTTGTCGCTGTTCTCTCCGCCGCGAAGCGCGCTGGACGCGGTGGAGGCTGCTTACCCATCCTCCTCTTCTGGGCCGTGTTCAGCGTTGGTGCACTCGCATGGCGCGCACCGCTGCTGCTGCTCTTCGTCACCGTCGTCGCAGCTTGGGGCGCACTGCGCTCCCTCAAGTTGCGCAAGGAGCGCGCGTTCGCGGCTGCTGCAGCGGAGTTCCGTTCGCGCTTTGGCTCGCGCGCCGAGGCCCGCGAGCGTGCCCTAGCGAAGCTGCGCAGCGAGATCGGGAGACTTCCGAGCGAGCAGCGGGCCATTGTCGAGCACCTCTTGCGCCGGTCGTCGTGGTGAGCCCGTCGAGCGAGCGCGAGATCGACGTGCGCAGGGCGCCGCTCGTGCGGCGCTTTCCAGGGTGGTTGCACGCGGCGGAAGCGGATCGCCGACTTGCCGAGCTTCTCGCCGAGGTTCCGTGGAAGCAGGAGCACATCACGCTCTTCGGCCGTCGCCACGCGATGCCGCGTCTCTCGTGCTGGATGGCGGATCCCGGCTGCGACTATCGCTACTCGGATCTCCAAAACGTGATCGAGCCTTGGTGCCACGCCGCGTCGGAGCTGCGCGAGCGCGTGTCGGCGGAGCTCGGTTGTCGCTTCAACTCCCTACTCCTGAACCTCTATCGCGACGGCCGCGATGCGATGGGTTGGCATTCCGATGACGAGCCCGAGCTCGACGCAGGCGCCCCGATTGCATCGCTCAGCCTCGGGGCCGCGCGGACCTTCCGCTTCCGCAGCCGCTCGCCGGACGGCCCACGCCCCGTTGCGCTCGAGCTCGGCCATGGCGAGCTCGTCGTCATGGACGCTCCCACTCAGGAGCACTGGCAGCATGCGCTGCCTCGGCGGCTGCGCGTGCGCTCCCCGCGGGTGAACCTGACCTTCCGCGTCGTTCGGCCAAGTCCCTGAAAAGCCTCGCGGGCCGCCGCTCGTCTTTGAGCCGCGACCCGCGAATCGTGGGAATCGAGCGCGATCGGCGACTAGTCGCCGCTGGCCTTGTTGACGTGGCGCACCGTGAACTTGACCTTTTCGTTGATCTTGTCGTTCAACTCGTCGAAGACCGCCACGGAGCCACCTGCGCAGACAATGCCAGTGATCGCGAGCTCCGTCGACTCAGCGCCGCGTTCATCGCGGAGGAAGTGGAGGATCCAACGGGTCATGGCTTGAGGCTCGATTCTGTGCGTAGCACGCTCAGCTTCCGATTCGGCCGGGGGGGGGGCGCCGCTGGAACCCTCTTCGGGAATCCTTGGAGCCGCGCTGTCAGGGCCGGAAAGTGTTGCGGCTCCGGTCGCCCGGATCCGCAACGCTGTGCGTCTTGCGCGACGATCAGTTGCCGTCGGCGCCGTCGAGCTTGCCGATGAGCTCGTCGCCCTTCTGCTCGATCTTGTCCTTCAGCTCGGTGAAGCCGGCGACCGAACCACCAGCGACAACGATGCCGGTGATGGCGACTTCGGTCGATTCCGCGCCGCGCTCGTCGGCGATAAACAGCTTGATCCAGTTCTTCATGTCGGTTCCCAGACAGGGGGAGGGGTTGCGTCGCACCCGACCGAGCCCAAGTGCCACGGCCACTGCGACACGGGAATGTTCCCCCGAGATCGGGCCGATGGGAAGTGACAAATTCTAAAATCCTAGCCCGACTAGAAAGTTTCAATTCTGAATCATTCCCACGGTCGGTCGGTGACGAAGGGACGATCCGGGGCGTGAAAACAGACAACGCCGACCCGACCCCTCCAAGGGGCCAGGCCGGCGCCGCTGCGACGAGCGCCCCTCCGGTTGGGGGGGCGAGGAGGAGTCCCGACGGGGCGCTCCAGCCGCAAGTCGTGTGTCGAACTAGTTGCCGCTCGCGGCGTCGAGCTTGCCGATCAGCTCGTCGCCCTTCTGGGCGATCCGGCCCTTGAGCTGCGTGAAGCCCGCGACGGAGCCGCCCGCGATGACGATGCCCGTGATGGCAACTTCCGTCGACTCGGCGCCGCGCTCGTCCGCGATGAACATCTTGATCCAGTTCTTCATGTTGCGATGTCTCCAGTAAAGGTGGGCAGTGGGAGTTCTTTCGAGAGAGAGTGGACGGCGCGGGGCACTCGCCCGTGCTGCGTCCAAAGGGAGTCTGCCCCGACTTGGGGCCCGAGGTCGGAACGCGGCGCCGGAAACCTGTTTTGGGCGACTGGGACCGCGCCGAGTTTTCCAAGGGCCGCCAAACGCCGCGCGCCGGCCTCCCCCCGCGTGGGTGGAGGCCGGCGCGCGGCGCTGCAGAGCTACGAGGAGCTCGATCAGTTCGCAGGAGCGAAGCGGGCTCGGCTCGCCTCTGCGATCGCGAGGTTCGCCCGCACATCCGCCGGCGGCAGTACCCGATTCCAGAGCGCCTCGGCGGCGCTCGCATCGCCGCCGAGCGCGCGTGCGAGCGCGAGGTTGGAGACGTACTCCGCGTCCGAGGAGTCCAACTCGTAGGCCGCCTCGAAGTCCGCGGTCGCGTGGGCGAGGTCCGCAGCCAAGAGGTGACAGAGTCCGCGGTCGTTGCTCAGGACGGCGTTGCCGGGAAAGCGCTCGAGACCGCGATCGAGCCACGCGATGGCCTCGGTGATGCGGCCCTCCGCGAGCAGCACCTCGGCGCCTTCGGTGTAGGTGCCGAGGTAGTCGGGGTGCTCACGCTGCATGCGCTCGATCACGTAACCCGCGCGCGTGGTGTCGCCCCGCGAGGCGAGGACGCGCGCGGTGAGCTGCAAGGTCTGCGCGGTGGTCGGCTTCAACGCACCGCCCTCGAACCAGTCGAGGTTGGGGTCGGGCGTCGACTGGCACGACGACGCGGCGAGGGCGATCACGAGCGCGAGCGCGCTCCACGAACGATTCTTGAGCGGGCTCACTGCAGGTTCCTCGTCGGGGTGGTGCTGGTGGCGGCCGTTCCGCTGCTGCCCGGCTGCGGCATGGGCGAAGACGCGATCCTCGCACGGATCGAGAGCGCATCGGCCGCGGCGATGCCGCTGCCGCCGGCCGCGCCCGTGTCCACGGAGATGGCTTCGGCGGCGACTCCCATGGCGACGAGCGTGTCGCGCACCAGGGCGACGCGGGCATTGTGCAGCTCCGCACTCGCGCTGCCCTGCGGGAGCGCGATGCGACCGCCGCTCTCACCCAAGCCGCGCGCGAGGATCGCGAGGTCGCGGCTCCCAAGGCGCGAGAGCTGTGCGGACTCCGGCAGGAAGTGGTGATCGAAGAGCGCGCGCTGGCGCAGGACACCGGCGCGCACCTGATCGGAGAACGGCTCGCGCACGAAGCGCTCGTCGGCGAGCTTCTGCACGTCCTCTTGCGCCAGAGCTTGCGACGGAGTCGCGTCCTTCTGGGGGCCGGAGCAGCTGGCGAGCAGCGCGAGGGCGAGCGCGAGCGCACCGGGTCGTCGGGGGTGGTTCATCGGGGAATCCATGGTTCGGTCCGGGAGGTCCTACTCCGCGTTGGCACGTTGCAGAGCCTCGAACAGCATCGAGAGCAAGGGTCCGACGACGAGCAACAGCGTCGCCGGAAGGAGGAAGATCGCCAGCGGGAAGAGCATCTTCACCGAGGCTTCGTGCGCGCGTTCCTCGAGCGAGGCGAGTTCCGAGTGGCGCAGCGAGTCCGCCAGAACCGCGATCGCGCGCGACATCTCGGTGCCGAAGCGCTCGGTCTGCTCGAGCAAGAGTCCGAGCGAGCGGAACTCGTCGAGTCCCGTGCGCGCCGTCGCGCTCTCCAGCGCCCGCGCCCAAGGCTTTCCGAAGCCCACCTCGAGGTCGACGCGCCGCATCTCGTCGGCGAGCGCCGCCCCGCGCCCGTCGAGACTCGACGAGACGGACTTCCACGCCGCGCCGAGGCTCATCCCGCCCTGCATCGAGATCTGCAGCAGGTCGAGCATCACGGGGAACTCCACCGAGAGGGCGAGCTTGCGTTGGGCGCGGCGCGCGCCGAGCCAGTACTTCGGCAGCCACCAGCCGAGCGCCCCGCCGAGCCAGCCGAGCAGGACCGTGATCGCGCCGGTCTCGCCGCCGCCGCGCGAAGCGAACGCCGCGCCGCCGAGCGCTCCGGCCACGGCGCAGAGGACGTGCAGGGCGCCGAACGAGAGCTGCTCGCCGCTGTCGCCGAGACCCGCGTCCGCGAGCTCGCGCCGGTACGACGCGAAGGTCTCGCTGCGGCCGCCCTCTTCGCTCCACAGGCGCGCGCGTTCGCCGGCAGCGGCCTTGGCCGAGCTGCGCTGGGCGAGCCACGCGGTGCCGAGGACTGCGGCGAAGGTCGCCGCGCCCGCGATCCAGCTCGTCGAGTTCACGACGCGCCCTCCGGCTCTTGGGGCTCGATGCGTGCGAGGCGCTGAATGATGAGGAGGCCGGCGACGATCATCAGCACGGCGCTCGCGAGCATCATGTTGCCGCCGTTCGTGCCCAGTAGGAACTCCGCGTAGCCGTCGAGCATCGCGCACATCAGCGAGACCGCGAGCACGGGCGAGAGCGCGAGCACCGAAGTCGCAGCGCGGCTGTAGGCGATGATCGCACGAGCGCGGCGGCGCATGCGCGCGCGGTCGACGAGCGACTGGGCCAAGCGGTCCGTCGTCTCGGCGAGGTTGCCGCCCGCGGTGACCTGCACGGCGATCGAGAGACCGAACGCGCGGAGCGCCGGGATCGGAGAGCGCAGCAAGACGCTGCGCACCGCGGTGCCTAGCTCTTCGCCGAGCGACTCGCGTTGCACGATCTCGCGGAATGCCGCGCCGGTCTCGCCCCGTCCCTCGGTCGCGAGAATCTGGAGCATTCCGGAGAGCGGGATGCCCGCGCGCAGCGCGCGGCTCGCGGTCGAGATCGCTTCGACGGCGTGTTGCTCTTCCTCGCGCTCCCGCTTCGCGCGCGCGCGGGCGCGAAGGAGTGCGAGCGCCGCTTGCCACACCGCGAAGAACGCCGCGCCCAGCAGCGGTCGATCCGCGGCGAACCACAGCACGAGCGCCACCGCGAGGCCCGCGGCGAAGAGGGTGGACCGATGACGCTCCAGCGCGCCCTTCGGACCCTGAGGCGCGGTCTCCGCAGCGTCCGCCGAACTCTTCTTTCCAGCGGGGCGCACGACCAAGAGCCACCAGC
The DNA here is from genome assembly GCA_044355055.1 of Planctomycetota bacterium. Lineage (GTDB taxonomy): Bacteria > Planctomycetota > UBA1135 > UBA1135 > F1-120-MAGs118. The sequence goes on from JBIKYW010000186.1 coordinate 5,646, forward strand.
CGCCGAGCGCGAGCGCTCCGGCGACGATCGGGGCCAAGGACAGCGCGCCCGCGTCGATCACTTCTTGCTCCCGGTGGCCAGCGGGCCCGCGGTGAACATCGCAGCGTCGAGCGCGATGCCGCGGGCCTTCATGCGCGTGAGGAAGCGCGGCGTCACACCGGTGGCCACGAAGCGGCCGGCGACGACGCCTTCTCGCACGGACTCGAGCTCATAGCGGTGCAGCACCTCGGTACGGATGCTCTCGCCTTCCGTGCCGGCGAGCTCCACGACCTCGCTGACGACGCGTCGGCCATCGGGCAGGCGCGCGAGGTGTACGACGAGGTCGATGCCCGACGCGATGTACTCGCGCAGCACGCGCACCGGCACATCGAAGCCGCCCATCGCGAGCATCGACTCGAGGCGCGTGAGCGTGTCGCGCGCCGAGTTGGCGTGCAGCGTCGTCATCGAGCCTTCGTGGCCCGTGTTCATCGCCTGCATCATGTCGAAGGCCTCGGCGCCACGGCACTCGCCGACGATGATGCGATCGGGGCGCATGCGCAGCGCGTTGCGCAGGAGATCGCGCGGCGCCACAGCGCCCACGCCCTCGACGTTCGCG
>JBIKYW010000187.1:0-6222 GCA_044355055.1 Planctomycetota bacterium
AGCGGCCTCACGAGCGAACTCATCGCGCGCCCCGCGCATCCCTACACCGCGGCGCTCCTGCGCAGCGTGCCCGCACTCGACGATGCACTCGATGCGCGCTTCGGCGGAATCGCAGGGACGCCCCCGGACCCGACGCAGCCGCTTCCGGGCTGCGCGTTTGCACCACGCTGCGCGCACGCGGTCGCAGCTTGCCGCGAGCGACGCCCCAACCTCTCGCCCCTCGCGCTGCAACCCGCGCAGAGCGGCGCGCTCGCGATCTCCAGCCGCCGCGTCGCGTGCGGAGAGGCCTCGCGCCTCCTGTCGGAGACAACCTCCGCATGAGCGCGCCGCTACTCTCGGTCTCGGAGCTCACCGTGCGCTTCCCCGCGCGCGGCGGCCGCACCGTGCATGCCGTCGAGAGCGTTTCGCTCACGATCGCGCAGGGCGGCACACTCGGTCTCGTCGGAGAGTCTGGATCCGGCAAGTCGACCACCGCGCGCGCCATCGCGGGGCTGCAGGCTCCGACGGCCGGCGAGGTCCGCGTCGATGGCGAGCCGTTCGGCCCGCGCTCCGCGCCCGCGCTGCGCCGCCGCGTGCAGATGGTCTTCCAAGACCCCTACAGCTCGCTCGATCCGCGCCGCCCCGTCGGCTGGTCGGTCGAAGAGCCGCTGATGCTGCACGGAGTTGGCACGGCAGCGGTCCGTCGCGCGCGCGCGCTCGCCGCGCTCGATGCGTGCGGCCTCGATCCCAGACTCTCGCTCCGCTATCCGCACGAGCTCTCCGGCGGGCAGCGCCAGCGCGTCGCGATCGCTCGCGCCCTCGTCGTCGAGCCGGAGCTCGTCGTGCTCGACGAACCGACGAGCGCGCTCGACGTGTCCGTGCGCGCGCAAGTGATCGAGCTGCTCTGCGACCTACGTCGCCGCTTCTCGATCGCCTACCTGTTCGTGTCCCACGACCTCGCCGTCGTGCGCCGCGTCTGCGAGCAGGTCGCCGTCATGTACCTCGGCCGCATCGTCGAGTACGGCCCGCGCGAGCAGCTCTTCAAGGCGCCGCAGCACCCCTACACGCGCGCCCTACTCGCTTCCGTTCCGACGCTCGGCCGCGACCTCGCACCGCCGCCCCTCGGCGGCGATCCCGCGAGCCCGCTCGCCCCGCCCCCCGGCTGCGCCTTCCACCCCCGCTGCCCGCACCGCCACGAAGTGGCCGACGAACGCTGCTCGCTCGAAGTGCCGTTCCTGCGCGAGCACGGCGCATCGCACGTGGCCTGCCACCTGCAGACCACGCCGCTCACTCCCCGCTGACCTGCACCACCAGCTCACGTCGGTGCGCCGTGGTGCGGTGCTCCACGAGGTACAGCGCTTGCCACGTGCCGAGTGCGAGTTCGCCTTCCGAGATCGGAATGGACTCGCTCGTGCGGACGAGTGTCGTGCGCAAGTGCGCGGCCATGTCATCCGGGCCCTCGTCATCGTGTTCGTAACGAGGATCGCCATCGGGCGCGATTCGCGCCCACCACGCGAGCAAGTCACGACGCACGCGGACGTCGGCGTTCTCCTGAATCAGCAGGCCGCAGGACGTGTGACGGCAGAACACCACGCACGAGCCCGTGCGGATCCCAGATCGCTCGACGACGGACTGGACGCGGCGCGTCACGTCGACGAACCCCCGCCCTTCCGTCCAAATCTCCAAGCGCTCGAGGTGCTGCGTCATGAAGCCTCCCCGCGCGTCGCAAACCGAAGCGCAAGCTCGAGGCCGAGACCGATCAGGAAGCCGAGGGCGAAGTCATCGAGTGCGAGACAAGCCGCAACCGTGAGCAGCGCGACAGCGTGCGCGCGCGGCGAACCCACGTCGCGAGCCGCGTGCCCGAGTTCCAAGCCGCTCGCGATGAGCATCACCCCAAGGATGCTCGCGGGGAAAACGCTGCACGCCGCCACCAAGCTCGCGCCGAACAACACGGCCAAGGCCATTTTTGCGAGGCCCAGCATCAAGATCGAACCACCTGTGCGGGCACCGAAGCGGTACTGACCCGCGAGTCCGCCCGCGCCATGGCACATCGGCAGCGCACCGAAGGGTCCGGCGACGAGGTTCATGATGCCGACCGAGAGCGCGACCTTGCGCGGCGGGGCAGGGTGCTCCGGAAAGAGATCGACCGAGAGCGCGCAGACTGCGACCACGGAGTTCAACAGAGTGAGAGGAAGCTGAGGGAGCGCCGCGGACCACAGCGCACGCTGGAAATCCGCGGAGGAAGGTACTGCGAGCGTGGGCCACCACGGCGCGAGCTCGAGGGCACCGAACGCCTGCGGCTCGCGCAGAGCGACGAGCAAGAGCCCAGCCAAGAACAGCACCAGTGCCGCGGGAATGCGCCGCGACTCACGGAACGCGACGACGCACACACCCGCTGCGAGCGCGAGTGCGACTCCGTTCGAAGCATCCCAAGGCCCCTCGCTGGAGATGCCGCGCAGTCCGCGCATCGCCAGCGTGAGTGCGAGTGCGAGCTGCAGGCCGCGCACTACGGCCGTCGGAATGTGTCGCTGGAGCCACCCGAGCGCACCCGAGAAGCCGAGCAAGGCGACCCCCGCGCTGACCCACATTCCCGCGGCGACGATCTCCGACGCGCCCAGCCCCTCGGCCAGAGCGATCGCAGCGATCGCCTTCATGGGCTGAACCGCCATCGGAATGCCGAAGCCGAGCGCGGTCACGACGTTGAAGAGCCCCGCGAAGAAGAGCGCGGCAGGGAAGGACAGGCCGCACTGCGCGGAGAGCGCGACCACGAGGGGCAGGAACGTCCCGAGATCCCCGAGCGATCCGGCGACCTCGCCGCGATCGAAGCGCATGCGCGAAGCGAGAGGGATCTTCACGCGCGCGCGACGATGACTTCGGTTGCCTTCACGATCGCGATCGCGCGCGCTCCGACCGCGAGCCCGAGCCGTTCGACCGAATCCGTCGTGATGACGGAACCCATCCGGACGCCGGGGGCGATCTCGATGGTGAGCTTGCTCATGACGTCACCGCGCTTCAGCTCGACGATGCGGCCGGGGAAGCGGTTGGTTGCGCTGAGCGCGCCAAGGTCGAGCTCGGGTTCGCGATAGGCGGTCTCGAAGGCATCGGCGAGCGCGCGAGCGGGGTCGCGCTTCACTGCGTCGTCTTCCGCGGACCAGCCGCGCTCGACGGCCCGGAGGAGGGCGTGCAGCGTGCGCTGCTGCGGCGCGGCGGGTCGAGCCACCTTGCGCTCCCACTTCGAAACGGTCATCGCGTGCGCACCGACGAGCACGGCGAGCCCCGCTTGAGAAACACCGATGCGCTGGCGAAGCCGTCCGACGTCCATTCGAGAGAGCTTATCAGAGTAAGCCTTGGCTTACAGAGCCCACCCAAGCGCTCGTCGAGCCTGCAGGCGTCTCAGACGCAGAGCAGCATCGAGAGGCGACGCTGGAACTCGAGCACGAGCGGGTCGGACTGACCGAGGAGGTTGAAGACCTCGATCATCGCCTTGCGCGGCGCTCCGTCCTCGAAGCGCAGGTCGAGCTTGGCTGCCGTGAGCAGCTCTTCGAGGCCTGCCTCGTAGCGACCGGCGGCCACGAGGGCCTTGCCATACGCGATGCGCGCGGCGACGTCCTTGGGGGCGGCGCGGACGGCGGCCTCGAAAGCCTGTACCTCCCCCGCCTTCTCGGCCGCGGCGAACTGCGCTGCGATCGCCTGCGCCTCGGGCGACTCGAGCGCCTCGCCGCTCACGCCCGCAAAGATCTGCTTCGCGTCGTCGAGGCGCCCCGTGGCGACGAGCATGCGCGCGAGCGCGATGCGGATCGGCGCCGAGCCGCTCTCGCGGTGCAGGGCGCGTGCGAGCAACGTGATCGCCTCTTCGCGCTTGCCCGCGCTCTCGAGCTTGCCCGCCTCGGCCAGCGGATCGGGCGCTGCGCCCGGGATGTGCTTTTCGAGGAGCTTGCGCACCGCGGCCTCCGGCTGCGCCCCCATGAAGGCGTCGACCGGTCGCCCCTGCTTCATCAGGATCACAGTCGGAACGCTCTGAATCTGGAAGAGCTGCGCGATCTCCGGGTTCTTGTCGATGTCGATCTTGGCGAGCACGAGCTTCCCCGCGAGCTCGCGCGCGACCTTCTCCAAGATCGGCACGAGCGTCTTGCAGGGACCGCACCACGTCGCCCAGAAGTCAACAAGCACGGGCACCGTCATCGAGCGGCGCACGACCTCGGTTTCGAAGTTCTCGACGGTGACGTCGATGATCGGCGGCAGCTGGGCTTGGGTCATGGCGTTCTCGTAGAAAGCGGGTCGTTCCGCGCTCACTTCCCGATCAGGAAGTGACAGATGTCGTTGGGGCGCATCACGTAGTCGCGACCTTCGCTGCGCAGCTTGCCCGCGGCCTTGATCGCCGCCTCGGCCTTGTACTGCACGAGCTCCTCGACCGAGTAGATCTCGGCGCGGATGAAGCCCTTTTCGAAGTCCGTGTGGATCACGCCGGCTGCCTTGGGGGCCGTGTCGCCCTTGTGGATCGTCCAAGCGCGAATCTCCTTGGGGCCCGCGGTGTAGTACACCTGCAGACCGAGCAGGTGGTACGCCGAACGGATCAGGCGGTGCAGGCCGGGCTCGGTGAGTCCCATGTCCGCGAGGAACGCGCTGCGATCCGCCGGATCGAGGCCCATGATCTCGCCCTCGATGGCGCCCGAGAGTGCAACCACTTCGGCCCCGGTCGCCGCCGCGTGCGCGCGAACCTTGTCGACGAGCGGCGACTTGCCGTCGAGGTCGGTGTCCGCCACGTTGGCGACGAACAACACGGGCTTCATCGTGATCAGGAACAGCGGGTAGAGCACCGCGGCTTCCTGCGGCGTCCACACATGCGTGCGGAGCTGCTTCCCGGCCTCGAGCCACGCCTTGGCGCGCTCGAGCACGTCCTTCTCGAACATCGCGTCCTTGTCCATCGCGCGCGCCTTCTTCGCCGCGCGGTCGGCTGCGCGCTCGACGGTGTCGAGGTCCGCGAGTCCGAGCTCGAGCTCGATCACCTCGATGTCGCGCAGCGGATCGACCGAGCCCGAGACGTGGATGATGTCGCCCGACTCGAAGCAGCGCACGACGTGCAGGATCGCGTCGCACTCCTTGATGTTGCCGAGGAACTTGTTGCCGAGTCCCTCGCCTTGGCTCGCACCCTTCACCAGACCGGCGATGTCGACGATCTTGAGCGAAGCCGGGATGATGCGCTCGCTGGCGATGAAGCCGCGGATCAGCTCGAGGTTGGCGTCGGGGACGTCGACCACGCCGATGTTCGGCTCGATCGTGCAGAACGGATAGTTCGCGCTCTCGGCACCGGCGGCCGTGATCGCGTTGAAGATGGTGGACTTCCCCACGTTGGGGAGACCGACGATGCCGCAGGCGAGACCCATGGATTTGCCCCTGTTTTCGAGGGCGAAGAGTCTACTGCGGCACGGCGCGGACTTCGAGACTCCGGAGACGATAGACGCCCGCCGCGAGGCCCGGATGCAGCCGAATCGGCCCGGACAGGCCGGGGACGCGCAGCTTCACGTACACCACCGCACGCTCCCCGCGCGCAAGGGGACGCTGGACGCCCCGCGCGAGACGCGAATAGGTCGAGAAGCGCTGTGTGAGGAACTCGAGCAAGAGCGCGGTGTCGAGCGGCGCATCGAGCTCGACCCGCAGGAGCGCCCAGTGGCCCTTGGGCACGTCGAGGGCCGGAAGCTCCACGGCGCCGCCGCCGTATTCCACGCGCAACGTGCCGTCGGGCTCGGGCGCGGCGGTGCTCTTCCCACCCGGCGCAACGGCGAGCGAGCTCACTCCAGAGGCGAGGTTGAGCTTCGAGGACTCGAACTCCGCTGCGAGCCGCTCCTGCGTGTCGAGCGGCGACGTCGAGAGCGACATCGCGGCGAGAGCGCGCTCCACGAAGACCTGCAGCACGACGTCCGGTCGCTCGCGCTCGATTCCGTCGGTGTCGAAGTCCGGCACCCAGCGGAAGGCGACCTCGCGGAAATGCTCCGCGAGCAGAGGACGCAGCTTCTCGCCCATCGAGTCGTGGAAGACCACAGCCTTCGGCAAGTCCGTTCGCTCGCGTCGCACGCGCACTTGGATCGACTCGGTCACTTCGATCGACCAGCCGGGCGGCTCTTGGGCGGCGGGCTCGATCAAGAAACGCACGCGCTCCTCGGGAGATTTGTCGCGCCGTTCGAGAAACTGCGACAGCCGATCCCACGCGCTCGCCGGAATCGTGCGCTCGAAGGTCGCGTTCGC
>JBIKYW010000007.1:0-19157 GCA_044355055.1 Planctomycetota bacterium
GTCTTGGTAGAAGAGCACCGGACTTCCCCACTGAAACGCTCGAACACTCTGCGCAAAGTGAGTACAAAGCCGCCGAACTGGGGCTCCGGCGCTAATCTCGGGGGCATGCCGAGGCTCGCGGGGCACCTTGTGGATGGGATCTCCGTCGGTGGGGTCGAGACGTGCATCGATTTCCCGGAGCTCAAGCTCTGCTTCGACCTCGGGCGCTGTCCGAGCGAGGCGGTGCAGCGGCCGACGGTGCTCTTCACCCATGCGCACATGGACCACATGGGCGGGGTGGCGTGGCATGCGTCGACGCGCGAGCTGCGCAACATGCCGCCGCCGAACTACGTCGTGCCGCGCGAGAACGCCGAAGCCTTCGCGGAGCTCTTCGAGGTCTGGCGCAAGCTCGATCGCGGCTCGATGAGGCACACGCTGACGCCGCTGGGGATCGGCGAGGAGCTCGAACTCCCGTGCACGCTCTTCGCGCGGCCCTTCCGCTCGCCCCACCGCGTGCCGTGTCAGGGCTACGGACTGTGGAAACGCCACCGCAAGCTGAAGGTCGGCTACCTCGGGCGGCCCGCGGCGGAGCTGCGCGAGCTCGGTCAACGTCTCGGTGACGAGCTCTACGACTGGAGCGAAGTGCCTGAGATCGCGTTCACGGGCGACACGCTCTCCGAGGTGATCGACCGCGAGGAGGTCGTGCGCAAGGCGCGACTCCTCGTGATGGAGGTCACGTTCCTCGACGACCGCGTGAGCGTCGAGAAGTCGCGCTCGAAGGGGCACATCCACTTGGACGAGGTCGCCGAGCGCGCGGATCTGTTCGAAAACGAGGCGCTGCTCTTCACCCACTTTTCTTCGCGCTACCAGCGCCATGAGATCGAACGCGCGCTCGACCGCCGCCTGCCGCGGCACTTGCGCGAGCGGGTCCACGCGCTCCTGCCGCGCGGCTCGCAGAGCTACGAGGTCGACGAGCGCTAGCTCGCGCGCCGCAGCTCGCGCACGGCGCGTGCCGCGAGGAACAGGGCGAGCCCGACGAGGATGACCGCAACCGCGCCGTTCGCGCGCGCGACATCCCAGCCTTCACTTGCGGCGAAGCTGGCGCACGCGATCGAAGCGAGGGCCCAGAGAGTCACGACCAGCAAGAAGCACAGCGGGACGACCACGAAGAGATTCCCGCGGCCTTCCTTCTTCAGCCACACCGCGATCGAGAGCAGCGTGAGCGCCGCGAGCAGCTGGTTCGAGGCGCCGAAGAGCGTCCAGAACTTCAGGTACGCGCCGCCGTCGCTGAAGTACAGGAACCCCGCGGCCGGCGCGAGCGTCGCGAACGTGCCGAGCACAGCGCCGCCGAGCCCCTTGGCGCCGACAAGCTCCTGCACGAGATAGCGTCCGAGCCGAGTGGCGACGTCCAGCGTGTCGAAGACGAACGTCGAGAAAGCCATCGCGCCGAACGTGATCGCAAAACGCCGGTTCTCGGGTCCGATCAGGAGCGTCAGAAACTCGCCGATGCCCTGCCCGTAGATCGCGCCGGGCTTCTTGCCCGCGAGCTGTTCGTTGGTGCAGATCACGACCGTGACGAGTGCGATCAGCGCGACGAAGGCCTCGGCGAGCATCGCGCCGTAGCCGACGAGGTGGGAGTGCGACTCGCGGTCGACCTGCTTCGACGTGGTCCCGCTGCACACGAGCCCGTGAAAGCCCGAGCATGCTCCGCACGCGATCGTGACGAACAGGAACGGAAACAGCTGACCGCCCGCCTTGCCCGTGTCGAAGCTCGTGAACGCGGGCTGCTCGATCTCGTAGCCGCCGAAGAGCACGCCGATCACGCCGATCGCGATCGCGCTGTAGAGCACGAAGCCACCGAGGTAGCCGCGCGGCTGGAGGAGCGCCCACACGGGCGTGACCGAGGCGACGAGGCAGTACGCGAGGATGATGAGGCCCCACGTGCGCGCGTCGGCGATGAGCCACGTCGAGACCTCGGTGCCGAGCCACGAGAGCGCGAACGTCGCGGGCACGAACAGGAGTGTGAGCAGCCACAGGGGCGGCGAGAAGAGCTTCTGCACGAGCCCCATCACGACCGCGAGCAGGAGGTAGAGCACGCTCGCCGCCGCGACGGCGCCGCCCGCGTTGAACGCCACCTGCGAGCCTTCGAGCTCCTCCGTGCCGCTGACGAAGCTGCCCGCCGTGATGTCGGCGAAGGCGACGATCACGTAGATCAGCGCGAGCCACACGAACGCCATGAACGCGCGCCCCGCCGGTGTGCCGAGGCGCGTGCGCGCGATCTCCGCGATCGAGCAGCCCTCGTGCCGCAGGCTCGCCACGAGGCTCGAAAAGTCGTGCATCGCGCCGATGAACACGACCCCGAAGCCGATCCACAGAAGGCAAGGCAGCCAACCGAACTGCTGGCACGCGAGGATCGGCCCTGCGATCGGCCCCGCGGCCGCGATCGCCGAGAAGTGCTGGGCGAACAGGTAGAAGGGCTGCGTGGGGACGTAGTCGACGCCGTCGGCGCGCGTGTGCGCTGGCGTCGCGCGCGCGTCGTCGAGCCCCAGCCGCCGCGCGATGAAGCGGCCGTAGAGGCGATAGCCGGAGAACAGCAGCGCGAGGAACGCGAGTGCGAGGAGGGGCAGGCTCACGCAGAGAGGTTTAGCGCACGGGCCGCGCCCGCGCACGCCCCGCTCAGAGCAGGTACTTCACGGCGACGAAGCCGAGCGCGCCCACGACGAGCAGGATCACCGTCGCGAGCTCGAAGTACTTCTCCAACCATGTCTTCACGGTCGGACCGAAGAAGAAGATGGCGCTGGCGACCAAGTAGAAGCGCCCGCCGCGGCCGAGGATCGAGGCAAAGATCAGCGTCGGCAGCGCGACGTCGAACACGCCCGAGGCGATCGTGAAGACCTTGTACGGAATCGGCGTGAAGGCCGCGGTGAAGATGGCGAGGAAGGCGTGCTCGCGGTACTTGCCCTCGACGAGCGCGTAGTTGGCCTCATTGAAGCCGGGAACGTACTCGAAGAAGAAGCCGGAGACGGAGTGCCACAGGGTGCTGCCGATCCACCAGCCCGCGATGCCGCCCAAGACCGACGCGATCACGGAGACCGTGGCGTAGAAGAACGCGCGCCGCGGACGGGCCACGGAGAGCGCGATCTGGAGGACGTCCGGCGGAATCGGGAAGAACGAGCTCTCGACGAACGAGATCACGAACAAGGCCGGCGTGCCGTAGGGCGTCTGCGCCCACGAGAGCACCCAGTTGTAGAGGCGCCGCACGATGTTGGGCTTCTTCTCGGGGGCGGGCGACGCAGTGGGTGCTTGGGCGGCCATGGGGAGCTCTCGTCCGGCGCGGGATCGGCTGCGCGCGGCTGCGACCTTATGCCACCGCGGTCGAAGAGAAGCCAGCGACGGCGCGGGGTGCGCGAGCGCCGGACAGAACTTCCAAGGGCACAGCGCCCTACGCCGTTCGCGCGCGGCGGAGGTGGGCGAGGCGCGGGTTGGGAGCGGAACGAGCGCGGCCTAGGTTCCGCCGAGAGGGCTCGATGCAGTTTCGGGATTACTACGAGGTGCTCGGGGTGCCGCGCGACGTCGACGAAGCCGCGCTCAAGAAGGCCTATCGCAAGCTGGCGCTCGAATGGCATCCCGACCGCCACGCGGGGCCGGAGCGTGCGAAGGCCGAAGCACGCTTCAAAGAGCTCAACGAGGCCTACGAAGTGCTGTCCGACTCCGCCAAGCGCGCCAAGTACGACCGCTTCGGCAAAGACTGGGAGAGCGGCGCGCCGTTTCCGCCGCCGGGCGGGCGCGCGGGTGCGCCGCAAGACTGGGGCGAGGTCTTCGGCGACGGCGAGGGGTTCTCGGAGTTCTTCCGCTCGATGTTTGGCGAGGAGTACGCGCAGGAGGTCCGTGGGCGCACGCGGGCGCGCCGCCGACGACGCGGCACCGACATCGAGGCGGAGCTCGAGCTGCCGCTCACGCTGGCGCTCGCGGGCGGCGTGCATCCGTTCGAGCTGCCCGGCGAGACCGACTGCCCGACGTGCTCGGGCCACGGAGAGCTCGCCCACCGCATGTGTCCGGCCTGCGCGGGGCTCGGGCGCGTGCACCGACGTCGGCGGGTCGAGCTGAGGATCCCCGCAGAGGTCCGCGATGGGCTCGTTCTGCGCCTGAAGGGCTTGGGCGAGCCCGGACTCGGCGGCGCGGAGAGCGGCGACCTCCTGCTGCGGCTCACGCTGGGCGACGACGAGACGTATCGCCTCGTCGACGGCGCCTTGGAAGCGCGCGTGGTGGTCGCGCCGTGGGACGCCCACCGCGGGCTGCGAGTGGATGTGCGCACGGCGCGAGGAACGGCGAGCGTCACCATCCCGGCCCACTCTCGCAGCGGAAGGCGGCTGCGGCTGCGCGGACAGGGGCTCTCCGACGGCAGGGGTGGCCACGGGGACTTCTACGTCAGGATCGAGCTCGACCTGCCGCCGATCCTGTCCGAGCGCGAAGAGGAGCTGCTCGGGGAGCTCGCCGAACTGAGCGCGCGCGCCCGCGGCGCCTGAGCGTCCGATCCCGTCGCCCCCCAAAGATCGCGAGTTGCGCGTAACGTGGAGCGTCGTCTGCGGATTCGAGAGGGAGCCGTTGCCCTCCTCTTTACCCCGCCGCCTACGTCACCGTGCTCCTCCCCCTCGCGCTCACGCTCCTTCAGTCGACCGACACCCCCGCGCCCCTCGCGGCCCACGACCCCGCGACGCGGGACGCCGTCCACGGCGAGGCTCCGGTCCTACCGGCCGAGCACCCCGACGATGGGGTGCCGCTCCCCAACCCGCCTCAGTGGAAGGCGGGCGAGCGCGGCGACGAGCTCGTGGCGCCCGCCTCGGGCGATCCGTTCTTCTTGGGCTTCGCAAACGGGCGCCACTACCCGCCCGCTCTGGAGCGGATCGATCCGCTGCTCGCCCAAGCCGCCGTGAGCCTCCCGAGCGATGGCCGTCCCACGCGCGAGACCTATGCGTTCGTGATGTTCTCCAAGCGCATGACGAGCGAGCGCGTCGACGCCCTGCGCTCGCTCGGCGTAAGAGTGCTCGACTTCCATCCTCACTACACGCTGAAGGTGGCGCTCGCGCCCGAGCTTGTCGAGCGCGTCGGCGGCCTCGACTTCGTGCGCTGGCTCGGCGTGGCGCAGCCCGCGCAGCGCGTGCAGCCGCAGCTGCTCCAAGAACTCGCGCGCCTCGCGCCTGGCGAGCGCGTGCCGATCCATGTGAACCTGTTCGAGAGCGACCTGTGCGACGCGACGACCTCGAGTCCCTTCGGCTCCGTGGAGCACTCGGTCGGCCCCGACGACTCCGTGAAGGGCAACGAGGACTCGCTGCCGCGCACGTGGATGTCGAACGGCTGGCAACAGAAGCGACTCGAAGCCCTCGGTCTCGAGATTCGCTCCTACAACCCGCGCCTGAACTCGTTCCGCGCGTGGCTCGCGCCCGAGCAGCTCGAAGCACTGCTCGCGCTCGACTTCGTCCAGTGGGCCGAGTTCGAGCCTGAGACGCGCACGCTGGCCCACGAGAACTCGATGCCGCTGATCCACGCGGACCGCACTCGCGGCGCGTACTCGGGCGGCACCAACTCCGCCGCGATCGTCGGTGTGATCGATACGGGGTACGACACCGGCCACACCGCGCTCGACGGCTACGTCGTGGGATGGGACTTCACACCCGAGAACGCCGGTGCGTTCACGGACCTCGATGGTCACGGCTCCCACGTCGCGGGCACGATGCTCGGCAATGGCGACGTCAGCGCGAGCTACAAGGGCGTCGCCCCGGGCTCTGGCTGGGCGCCCAACGGACGCATCTTCTCGGCGAAGATCTTCAACTCCAACGGCTCGAGCGGCGGCGTGGACTACGCGGCCGTGCTCGCAGCGATGCACAGCTCGTACAACGACGGCACGGCGGTGACACCGCGCCCGATGGTGATCAACAACTCCTATGGTTCGTCGGCCAGCGGTGCGGTGGGGACCGAATCCGCGGCGCGCACGATCGACGCGGAAGTCTGGGATCACGACCAGATGCTCGTGTTCGCGGCGGGCAACGACGGCCCCAGCACCGGCACCTGCAGCTTGGAGTCCTCGGCAAAGAACGCGTTCACCGTAGGCTCCGTGAAGGACTTCAACTCGACCGCTTCGGATCCTGGTGGCATCTCGGGCTTCTCCAGTCGTGGTCCCTGTGGAGATGGCCGCTGGAAGCCGAACGTCGTCGCCCCCGGTGACGACATCTACTCCATCGCGGCAGAGACGCTCAGCTCCTACACCTCGAAGTCCGGCACGAGCATGGCCGCTCCGCACGTGACCGGCCTCGCCGCGCAGCTCTGCGACCACTACTCGTTCCTGCGCTACAACCCTGAGGCTCTCGCTGCGATCCTGATGGCGACCGCGCTCACGAAGAACAACGAGACGATCACCGGCCCGACGACCAATGCGACGCACCTGAGCACCTACGGCGCCGGACGCGTCGACGCCTACAAGGCGCACTACAGCACCTCGCAGCAGTCGCTCTACTTCTGGAGCACGACCCTTTCGATCAACTCGACCTACGTGGAGTTTCCGGTGAACGCGGGCGCGACCCGGCTCGCCGTGGTCGTCCACTACATCGAGCCCGAAGCCTCCTCCGGCGCGTCCGCGGCGCTGCGCAATGACTTCAACTCGATTCTCGACGTCGAGCCGTTCACGGCGGGCAACACCACAGGCGACTACTCGGCGCAGCAGTCGGCCGTCAACAACACCGAGCTGCGCATCCTCACGAATCCCACGACAGGCAACTGGCGCATCAAGGTGTTCCCCGAGTCGGTCGTGCTGACGGACAGCGTGCGCGTGGGCATCTCGGCCGTCGTCACCTATGGCGACACATCCCCCACACCCACGCTCTCGGTCACCAGCTCGGACTCCTTCCTCCAGCGCACGGAGCAGGCGACGATCACGGCCACGTACACGAACCCCAGCTACATCGCGGACGCCGTGGCATTGGACATCACCACGAGCATGGGCATGCTCGGCATGGCCGTCACGCACGCCGACGGCGCAGTCACGCTCAACTCCGGCAACGATCCGGTACTCGGCAATATTGCTCACGGCTCGTCGCGCACGGCGAGCTGGCGGGTCTACGACACCGTCGACCGAGTGGCGAATGTCCATGTCCAAGCGATCTCCGACACGGCGGCCCTCGTGAGCGACAGCGTCGTCATCACGATCGACAGCACGGATCCGGGGCTCGCGACCAACTTGAGCAGCAGCTCGCACGTCGCGGGGACGTGGTCGCGCAACGGCCAGTTCCAGTGCAGTTGGACCGCGGCCACGGACAACCTCGCGGGAATCGACGGCTATGGGACACTCGTGACCGCGAACTTCGCTGGACTTCCCGGCACGACCAAAGACATCGAGCAGGTCACGAGCTACTCGCAGGCCATGAACGACGGCGCTTGGTGGTTCAGCCTGCGTGCGGTCGACAACTGCGGCAACTGGGCACCGACCGCTGCGTCCTTCGGCCCGATTCGCATCGATCGCGTGGTTCCGGGAGCCGTGACGGGTCTGGGCTCGAGCACCCACACCGTCGGCGTCCAGAGCTGCAACACCTCGGTCACCGTGAGCTGGAATGCCGCCAGCGACGATCGCTCGGGTGTGCAGGGCTACGCGACACTGTGGAATCTCAGTCCCTCGACCCTGCTCACCAACACGCCGATCTCGACCAGCGGACTCTCGTCCACCTCGGACATCGGATCCACGCTCCTTCCCCGCTGGTTCCACATCGCCGCCGTCGATGCCGCTGGAAACTACGGACCCACCACGCATCTGGGACCGATCTATGCGAGCTCCGCCTCCGTGGCGACCTACTGCGTCGGCAAGGCCAACTCGCTCGGCTGCACGCCGGCGATCACCCACAACAACGTCCAGCCGTCGCGCTCCGCCGGCAACTTCACGGTGGGCTGCACCAACGCGCTCAACAACAAGTCGGGCCTGCTCTTCTGGGCCTTCCAGAGCGCCAGCGTTCCGTTCCAAGGCGGCACCAAGTGCGTCGGGTCGCCGACGCTGCGCACGGTCGCAACGATGAGCGGCGGCAACGCGAGCGGCAACAGCTGCACGGGCACCTACTCGTTCCCGTTCACGACGAGCTACATGACGCAGGAAGGCATCGACCCGGGCGAGACGGTCTACGCCCAGTGGTGGATGCGCGACCCCGCGAGCCCCTCGACCACGGGCCTCTCGAACGCACTGCGCTTCACGGTGTGCCAGTAGGCGACGATCGGCTCACAGACATTTCCGCGGCCGCGTCGGACTCCTCCGGCGCGGCCGCTGCGCTTGCGCAAGGGAGGGTGGGCCATGCAGGACTCGAACCTGCGACCAAGCGATTATGAGTCGCCAGCTCTAACCGACTGAGCTAATGGCCCGCGCGGCGCAGAGTGTACTCCACGCACTCGAAAATTCAGGGCGACGCACGCAGCACGACCGTGCGCACCTCCGTGAACTCTTCCATCGCACTGCGCGGCCCCTCGCGACCGATGCCGGAGTGCTTGGAGCCTCCGTAGGGCATCGAGTCGATGCGGAACGAGCTCGTGTCGTTGACGATCACGCCGCCGAAATCGAGCTTTCGTGCTGCGAGCAGCGCGCGAGAGAGATCGTTGGTGAAGAGCCCGGCCTGCAGGCCGTAGCGGCTCGCGTTGCAGCGCTCGAGGACGTCGTCGAAGCTCCGGAAAGACTCGACGATGGCCACCGGCCCAAAAATCTCTTCGCTGCACACGCGCGCATCGTCGCGGACATCGGTGAGCACGGTGGGCCGCACGATCCGGCCCTCGCGAGTACCGCCGGAGAGGAGCTTCGCGCCGCTCGATCGAGCTTCGGCGATCCATGCGAGCACGCGCTCCGCCTGCGCGTCGTCGATCAGCGGGCCGACGATCGTGCGCTCGTCGAGCGGATCGCCGCAGGGGAGCTTCCCAGCGAAGGCGACCAGCGACTCGACGAACTCCGGGAAACGCGACTCGTGCACGAACAGACGCTGCGCCTTGACGCACACCTGCCCGGCGTAGCCGAACGCCGCGAGTCCCACGGGCTTCACGACGGCGTTCCAATCCACGGTCTCGTCGATCACACAAGGCGCGTTGCCGCCGAGCTCCAGCGCGACGTGCTTCCGCCCCGCCACCGACTTGAGGTACCAACCGACGCGGTCGCTGCCCGTGAAGGAGAGCACCGCAACGCGCTCGTCGCGCACCATCCGCTCGGCGATGGCGGGCGCGCAGTGGATCGCGGAGAGCGCGGCGGGCGGGCAGCCGAGCTCCAAGAGCCACTCGACGAGCGTGAGCGCGGTGAGCGGCGCTTGCGGCGCGGGCTTCAAGATCACAGGCGCTCCGACCGCGAGCGCCGGCGCGAGCTTGTGAGCGACCAGGTTGAGCGGGAAGTTGAACGGCGAGATCGCCGCGACCACTCCGCGCGGCACGCGCAGCGTGAACGCGAGGCGGCCCTCTCCGCGCGGCTCGAGGTCCATGGGGACGACTTCACCGCTGAAGCGGCGCGCCTCGGAAGCCGCGACCTCGAACGTGATCGCAGCGCGCGCGACCTCCGCGCGGGCGAGCGCGATCGGCTTTCCAGCTTCGAGCGCGATCCCCCGCGCGAGCTCCTCCGCGCGATCCCGGATCCGCGCGGCCGTCTGCTGCAACAACTGCACACGGGCGTGGAGCGGCCACTCGCGCAGCGCCTCGCGCGCCGCGAACGCACGCTCGACCGCGTCGTCGATGTCACGCGCATCCCCGACCGCGACTTCACCGACCGCGTGCCCATCGAACGGGCTCTTCACGGTCTCGAAGCGCTCCCCAGCACGGCGCTCGCCGCCCACGAACATCGCAAATCGCTTCATGCGGTCTCCCAACACCGATCGTAGCGCGCAGGTGGCTACACTTCGCGCCATGAAAGCCCGCCCCGCGCTCCTCGCTCTCTCCGCTCTCGCGACCCTGCTCGGCTGCGCAGCGGCGCGTCCTGCCCCGCTCTCCGCCGTTGCACCGCAGGAAGCGCGCGACTCCTCCAAAGCCGATGTGCGCCTCTCCGCGCCGGAGGAACACGACTACGAAGTGCCCTTCTTCGCTGGCTCGACCTATGACCCCGCCATCTCGGCGCCGCGCGCGCTCCTCGGCTTCGAGATCGGCGACCAGCCGGCCTCGCACGCGCAGGTGCTCGCCTGTTGGCGTGCATGGGCTTCGCAGTCCAAGCGCGTGAAGCTCGAAAGCTACGGATTCACGCACGAAGGCCGCGAGCTCGTCCACGCCGTCGTGACCAGCGAGAAGAACCTGCGCGAGCTCGACTCGATCCTCGCACGCATCGGGAAGTTGGCCGACCCGCGCACGCTCGGCGAAGGCGAGGGAGCCGCGCTCTGCAAGGACACTCCGGCCGTCGCGTGGCTCGGCTACTCGATCCACGGCGACGAGCTGAGCGGCGTCGACGGTGGCCTCGCGCTCGCGCACCACCTCGTCGCAGGGACGTCGAAGGACGTGACCGACTTGCTCGAGCGCGTCGTCGTCGTGATCGACCCGATGCAGAACCCCGACGGCCGCGAGCGGTTCCTGTCGCTGCTGCTGCAAGCTGCCGGCGCGACAGCAGTGCTCGATGGCGAGGCGCTCTCGCACGGGCGCTGGCCGAATGGCCGCGGAAATCACTACTTGTTCGACATGAACCGCGACTGGATCGCGGGGACGGCGCCCGAGACGCGCGGGCGCTGGAAGGCGGTGCAGCGCTTCCATCCGCAGCTCTTCGTCGACGCGCACGAGATGGGGCGCGACGACAGCTACCTCTTCTATCCGCAGGCCGATCCAATCAACCCGCACCTGCCCAAGCGACTCGTGGAGTGGCAGTCGCGCTACGCCGCGGACATCGCGAAGGCTTTCGATGCGCACGGCTGGAGCTACTACACGCGCGAGTGGGCCGATGGCTGGGGACCGTTCTACACCGACTCGTGGGCGAGCCTGAATGGCGCGATCGGCATTCTGTACGAGCAGGCGCGCTACGACGGCCAGACCGTCGAGCTCGAGAGCGGCGAGATCGCGACGTATCGCTCGGCCGCGCACCACCAAGCCGAGGCGAGCCTCGCAAACCTGCGCACTCTCGCGGCTGCGCGCGAAGAGGCGCTCGCGCACTACGCCGAGTTCCGCCGCGCCGCCACGTTCGGCGACGACACGCTGGAGCGCCCGTTCTTCGTCGTGCGGCAGGGTCCGCATCGCGAGCGATTCGAGCGACTGCTCACGCTCCTCGCGGAGCAGGGCATCGAGTACGCGCTCGCGAGCGACGTCGAGCTGAAGGACACCGTGAACTCGCTCGGCGGCAAGAGCGAGTCGACGCTGGCGGAGAAGGACTGCGCGGTGATCTCGGCGTTGCAGCCCCAGGGCGCGCTGGTTCGAGCCTACTTGGAGTTCGACACGCGCTATCCGAAGGCCGATCTCGAGCGCGAGCGCCGCGAGCTGGAGCTGAAGAACAGCTCCAAGATCTACGACACGACGGCGTGGAACCTCGGCCAAGCCTTCGGGCTCGAATGTTGGTGGGCGAAGTCGGTCTCGAGCTCGACGAAGGCGCAGAGTGTTCCTCCGCCGCCCCGTCCGAGCGGCGTCGTAGCAGCGCCGTCGGAAGGTCCGATCTATGGCTGGCTCGTCGACGGCATGGACGACGCGTCCGTCGAGTTCGCGGCACGAGCGCTGCAAGCAGGCCTCGCGCTTTCGATCAGCGACGAGCCCGTCGAGAGCGCGGGGCGCCGTTTCACGCGCGGAAGCCTGCTCGTGCGCCGGCACGAGAACAAGGACGACATCGCAGCACAGGTCGAGCGCATCGCGAAGCTTGCGGGCGTGCAGGCGTTCGCAACGACGAGCGCGCGTGCCCCCGGCGAGGGTCATGACCTCGGCGGCCAGCACTTCGATCTGCTCGAACGCCCGCGTATCGCGATGGTCTCGAACGCGCCCGTGCAGAACACGTCGTTCGGCCAGCTCTGGCACTCGCTCGACTTCGAGCTCGGCTTGCCGGTGTCGCTGCTCGACGCGCAGGACCTCTCGGGCTACGACCTGCGGCGCTACAACGTGCTCGTGATTCCCGCCGCGGGCGGCCTCGGCGCCCTCCTCGACGATGCGGGCGAGGCGCTGCGAGCCTGGGTCGACGGCGGCGGCACGCTGATCGCCGTCGGGAGCTCCGCGGGTGCGCTCGCGCGCGAGTCGGTCGGACTCAGCAGCGTGCGCCGGCGCGAGGACGTGCTCGCGAAGCTGCCGGAGTACCTCTTCGCCGCGCAGCGCGAGCGCGCGGCGAGCGAGATCGTGATCGACGAGGCATGGGTTTGGGACGGGGTGCGCCCCGACTCGGCGGCGCCGAAGAAGGAGGAATCCGCGGAAGCCGCGAAGCCCGTGGTCGATCCCGACGCCGAGCGCGAGGAGCGTTGGCGCCAACGCTTCGCTCCGCAGGGAGTGATGCTGCGCGCTCACGTGCGCGAAGACCACTGGCTCACGGTGGGCGCGGGGGCGCAGCTGCCGGTCTTCTTCGACGGCTCCCTCTCGCTCTGGGCCCGCTCCCCCGCTGCGACTCCGGTGCGCCTCGCACCCGCCGCCGAGCTGCGACTCTCCGGTCTACTCTGGCCTGAGGCGCGCGAGCGGCTCGCCGAGAGCTGCTACGCAACCGTCGAGCGCCGCGGCCTCGGACAAGTGATCTTGTTCGCGTCGCAGCCCGGCTTTCGCGGCTTCCAGCGCTCGACCGGACGCCTGTTCCAAAACGCCGTGGTCTACGGGCCCGGCGTCGGGGCGAATCCGCCTCGACTGCGCTGAACTCGCCGCTCGGCGCGCCCCTCGCCCTTGGGGTGCGGGCGTTTCGACGCTAGAAGCTTCGGGTTGATGCACCAAACTTCGCTCCGTCTGCGCTGCGGACTTCTGCTCGCGCTGCTCTGCGCCTGCGGCGACGAGCCCGTCGAGCCTCCGACCGCGCCCATCGCGCAGCCGGGGACGTTCGAGGAGCAGTGGCCGAGCTTCGAGACGAGCACGCCGCGCACCGCAGCCCGCGACCTCGGTCAGGTCCGCGATGGCAAGGTCACCGAGTGGCACACCGGGGGGACGAAGAGCGGCGAGGGCGAGCTGCGCGACGGGCTGCGCAGCGGACCGTGGAGCTTCTACCACCCCTCCGGCGGCCTGCGCTGGCGCGGCACCTTCGAGAAGGGCGTCGGCGTCGGTCCCGAGGCCGCTTGGCACGAAAACGGCGTGAAGATGCTCGAAGGCACGCTCGTCGAGGGCCGTCGCGAGGGCATCTATCGCTTCTGGTACGACAACGGCCAGCTCGAGCTCGAAGTGGAGTTCCGCGCCGACCTGCGCGACGGGACCTGTCGGCGCTGGAGCCGCGACGGCGCCTTCGATCGCTCCGCGAGCGGCACCTACGCCAAGGGCCGCAAGGTCGCCGAGCTCTGAACGCCGGCGCTCAGCGCGCCGACACGCGACCTTCGGACGGCACGCGCAGCGCGCGGCGGAAGAGCTCGAGCCGCTCGCGCAGCTCCGCGGCCCACGCTTGTCCCTCGGCGAGCGCGACGGCCTCTTCTTCGGTCGCGATCGCGAGCGCGACGGAGCCGCGCTCGAAGTGCACCACGGCGAGCGTGTCGAGGATCGCGGGGTTGCGGCGCTCGGTGAGCTCGGCGGCGCGCTCTGCCGCGGCCAGCGCGAAGTCGAGGTCGCGCGAGCGGCGCGCGGGCACGCGCGGGTCGACGACCGTCCACGCGATCACGTTCAGCGCCAAGGCGTCGTCCTTGAGGAGCCCCTCGAGCGCCTGACGCCCGAATGCCCACGCTTCTTCCTCGCGGCCAAGGTTCAAGAGCGCCGTGAAGCGCCACACCGCCGTGCGCGCTTCGGTCTGCGGATCGAGCGCGCGCATCTCGTCGATGGCTTCGAGCACCTTCTCCCACTGCTTCTCGCGCAGGAGCACGTTCAGCGAGGCGCGCAGTGCGTGCACGCGCACGCGCTTTTGGTGCTCGACCTTCGCCTGCGCGAGATCCCACGTGCCCGCGACGACCTGCTCGAGCGGCCGCTCCACCGAGAGCGTGTCGCCGATCCAAACGATCGTGCCGGAGCCATCGACGAGGAACGCGGTCGGCAGCGAGGTCTCGCCGCTCGGCCTCAGCCACGAGAGCACCATCGCGCCCTGCGACGCCGTCGCGCCGTCGAGCACCGAGTCCGTGGCCACGCTGTAGCCCATGCGCTCGCCCTGCCGCGCGACGTAGTGCGAAACCTCGCAGGGCTTGTCCTCGAAGACGCTCACCCCGAGGACGCGCACGTTTTGCTCTGCGAAGCGCGTCTGCAGCGAGGTGAGCAACGGGATCGACTTCTCGCACGGCCGACA
Organism: Planctomycetota bacterium; assembly: GCA_044355055.1. Classification (GTDB taxonomy): domain Bacteria; phylum Planctomycetota; class UBA1135; order UBA1135; genus F1-120-MAGs118. Next base: position 14,315 of record JBIKYW010000007.1, read on the forward strand.
CCACGTCGACCAGAACTCGACCACGTACACGCGGCCCGGCTCGAAGGCGGACACGGCGTCCCCCTTGAGCCACGAACCGACGCGGAGCTTGGGCGCGGCATCGCCGACGCCGAGCCCCTCGCCGAAGCTCGGCGGGAGCGGACGCAACGCGCCATCGTGGCACACGCGCTCACGCCCCGCGCCGTCGTGAGCGAACGCATGCCGCGCCGCGGAGCCGAGCGGCGACGAGGCGAGGAGGGCGACGAGCGCGGTCGCAAAAGCTCTCATGCGAGCTCCCAGACTAGCGCCACACGCTCCGACCGCGGCCCGCGGTCGCGTCGCGACTTCGCAAGAGTTGCGTCTCGAACGACCGAGCCGCCCGCGAAACAAAGCCGAGAGGCGTTTTCTCAGGCGCGCGCCTGATCCGCCAACACGCTCGCCACACAGGCCGTCAGGCGCTTGCCCGTCGGGATGTGCAGGAACTCGTTGGGGCCGTGGGCGTTCGAGCCCGGCCCGAGCACGCCCGTGATCAGGAACTGGGCCTTGGGGAACTTGGCGCCGAGCATCCCCATGAAGGGAATCGAGCCGCCCTCGCCGTTGTAGACCGCCGGCTTGCCGAAGTACGTGCGCGAGGCGCGGTCGACCGAGTCCTCGAGCCACTTCACCATCGCCGGCGCGTTCCAGCCCGAGCCCGCCTTCTCGTAGTTGAAGCGGACCTTCGCACCGTAGGGCGGATCCTTCTCGAGGATCTGCTGGAGCCGCTTCGCCGCGGCCTCCGCGTCCATCGTCGGCGGCACGCGCAGCGAAAGCCGCGCGACCGTGCGAGGCCGGAGCACGTTGCCCGCGCTCGAAGTCGACGGAATGCCATCCATGCCGACGATCGAGAGCGCCGGACGCCACGTGCGGTTGAGCACGAGCTCGACCAAGTCGCTCGACATGGGCTGCATGCCCTGCACGAACGGGAACTTGTCGTAGATCTCGCTGCCGAGCACCTCGGCAACCTTCTTTGCCTGAGCGAGGCGATCCTTCGGCACCTCGACGTGGAATTCCTTCACGCACACGCCCGTCTGCGGGTCGTCGACGCGCGCGAGCAGCTGCCGCAGGATGCGGAAGCTCGACGCGACCACGCCGCTCGCGTCGCCGGAGTGAACGCCCTCGGTGAGCACTTCGACCGACAGGTCGCCGCCGACGAGGCCGCGCAGCGAGGTCGTGCCCCACAGCTGCTCGTAGTTGCCGCAGCCCGAGTCGAGGCACACGATCAGACTCGGAGTGCCGATCTTCGGCGCGAGGTGATCGACGTAGGCCGGGAGGTCGTAGCTGCCGGACTCCTCGCAGCCCTCGATCAGCACGACGCAGCGCGCGTGCGGGATCTTCTGGCGCTCGAGCGCCTCGATCGCGGTGAGCGACGCATAGGCCGCGTAACCATCGTCCGCGCCACCGCGGCCATAGAGCTTGTCGCCGCGCAGCACCGGCGTCCAAGGCGAGAGCCCCTCGCTCCAGCCCGTCATCTCCGGTTGCTTGTCGAGGTGCCCGTAGAGGAGCACCGTGTCGTTCGTCTGGCCGGGGATCTCCATGAAGATCACCGGCGTGCGCTCCTCGCCCTTCTCGTTCTTGAGGCGCACGACCTCGAGCTTGAGCCCCGGGATCGGCCGCGCCTTGCACCACGCGGCGATCAGCTCGACCGCGCGGTCCATGTGCCCGTTCTTCTTCCAGTCCTTGTCGAACGCGGGCGACTTGTTGGGGATCGCGATGTACTCGGTGATCGACGGGACGATGCTCTTGTCCCACGTCTCCGAGACGAAGCTGTCGACGGCCTTGGTGTCGAGCGCGGCGGCGGTCTGAGTGCTCTGGGTCATGGTGAGCGCAGGATACTGCGCCTTTCCCGACACCGCCACGCCGCCGCGCTCGCGGAACCGATCCTCACGGAGTCAGCGTGACCGTGTACGCGTTCGTGAGGTTCGCGCGGCCGCCGCACACGCCTTGGTGCGAGCTGTCGCGATACCAAACCTGCGCGTTCCAGGTCTCGCCAGCGTTGAGGACCACGCCGTATGTGGCGTAGATCGTGTACAAGTTGTCGAACACGACCTCACCCGCCTGACCGCCGTTCAGGTGCGTGCGCAGGCGGTGCATGTACGGACCGACGCAGAGGCGGCCGTCGTCGAACGGAATGTTGCGCTGATTCGCGCTGATCACGAGCAGCGAGAGCGACGAGGTCGGCAGATGTGTCGCACGGAAGGCGAGGTCGCCGCTGGAGACGCTGGTCGAGCCCGTTGCAGTGAGGTACGCGCCGACGCCCGAGGTGTTGACGCAGCCCGCGGAAGCGTCGTTGTTGCCACACGGGCAGTTCGTTCCGAAGCAGTAGGCCGTGCCGAGCTCCGCGCTCTGGAGCGGGGCAACGGAGAGCGCGGCGAGTGTGCTGGCTGCGAGGAGGATGTGTTTCATGGCGAGCTTTCGTTGGTTTCGAAGTCGAGGTGACGAGGGGGCCGGGTGTGGAAGCTCGTAGGCCGCGTTCCAGCGCCGCAGCAGCAGGACAAACTCGACACACTCCCCGCGAAGTCAGCGCAGGAGCGGCAAGCCTTCGGGCGCAGAGGCGACGGAGTTTCCGCTAGGCTCGTACTCCGCGATGTCGCACTGGTTCGAAGAGCGCGTCTTCAATCCGCTGATGGACTGGGCGCTGCGCACGCCCGCCGTGAGAGAGCTGCGCACGCGTCTCCTCCGCGAGTGTCCCGACGATCCGCTGGAGATCGGACCGGGAACCGGCCTCAACGTTCCGCACTATCCCGCAACGGTCCACCGCCTTCGGCTCCTAGCCCGCGAGGCGACGCTCAATCAGCGCCTGCTCGCTCGCGCGGCGGAGCGAGGGCTCGAGCTCGTGCACGTCCACGGCGACGCCGCGCGGATCCCGCTCGCCGACGCGAGCGTCGGCACGCTCGTCTGCACGTTCGTGCTGTGCTCGGTCGAGGACCCTGCGCGGGTCCTCTCGGAGTTTCACCGCGTGCTGCGTCCCGGCGGGCGGCTTTTCCTCATCGAGCACGTCCGCTCACCCCGCAGCTTCGAGCGCTTCGCGCAAAGAATGCTCACTCCTTTGCAGCGCCGCATCGCCTGCGGGTGCGAGCTCGACCGCGACCTGCTCGATGCGCTGCGCCACGGCGGCTTCGCGACCGAAGAGCTCGCCTGCGAGCGCTCCGACGCACTGCCGTTTCCGGCGAGCGAGCTGCTCTCCGGCGTCGCACGCCGGGCTCAGTAGCCGAGCTCGCGCAGCTCCTTCAGCTCGTCCTCGGACGGCTCGCGGACCTCGACGCTCCCGCGCGATCCCGCGGCGCGAGCTTGAATGCGGGCGAGCGTGTCGAGCAGGAGTTGCGCCTCCTTCGGGCGCTCCGCGAACAGGTTGCGCTCCTCGCGCGCGTCGGTCGCGAGGTCGTAGAGCTCGTGGCGTCCGTCGCTGGAGCGGATCACCTTCCAGCGCTCGAGGTAGAGCGCGGAGCGCTCGCGCAGGAAGCGCTCGCCCCACGGCGCCGCCAAGTCCTTGCCGCGGCTGTAGTTGAGCTCCGCGAAGAGTCCGTGCACACCCTTCTGCCCGGGGAACTTGCCCTCGTAGCGAGCGCGCTGCGCACGCGGCAGCTCCGCGAGCACCATGCCGGGCACATCGGCGATCGACGCGGGCTCGTCGATCACGCGCCCTGCGTTCTGCCGCGGATGCTTCACGATCAACGGCACGCGCAGCGCGGGCTCGTAGACGTCCTTGCTGTGCTCGACGAGGTCGTGTTCGCCCAGATACTCGCCGTGGTCCGCGGTGACGATCACGAGCGCGTCGTCGAGGAGGCCGTCCTTCTCAAGCAGGTCGAGAAGCTCCCCCACTCCGCGGTCGGCGTGCGCAATGCCGCGGTCGTAGGCGTCGATCGCCTTCTGCAGGAGCGCGGCGTCGGGCGGCGCGTCGCTGGCGTAGATCTGCTGGTAGAGCTCGTCGAGCAGCGCGCTCGGGTTTTCCGCGGGCGCCGCGGGCAGCGCTGCCTCGTTCGGCCCGTCGACCGGCGCGACGTTGTAGGGCCGATGCGCATCCATGTAGTTCACGAACAGGAAGAACGGCTTCTCCGCGGGCCGCGCCTTCACCCACTCGTGTGCGAGCTTCGACATCTCGACGCCGGGGCGACGCTCGTTCACGAAGGTCTCGAATCCCTGCGTGAGCCCCATGCGCTCGTTGACGTAGCCGCGGTTGGCCGCGAAGGCCGCCGTCGCGTAGCCCTCCGCAGCGAGGGCCTCGGCCAAGGTGAGCTCTTCCGGCGCGAGCGGGCGCGCGTCGTTGAACACGGCGTCGACCAGCTCGGCGTCCGCGTGATGCTGGAACGGGAACTTGCCCGTGAAGAGCGACGCGTGGCTCGGCAGGGTCCACGGGGCGGTCGAGCGGGCGACGGCGTGGCGATCGGCCCGCTCGCACAGCGCGGCGAGGCGCGGCGAGGTCGGGCGGCCGTACCCGTAGCACGAGAGGTGGTCCGCCCGGACGGTGTCGAGAACCACCAAGACGACGTTGGGGGGCGCCTCCGGGCCGCCGCAAGCCGCCAGCAGCAGGCCGAAGACGAGGGCCAACCCCGTGAGGGGGTGTCCGAGGGACCTGCGGAGACGGCTCGCCATGGGCCGTCGAACCTTAGCACGGGCCCCCGCGGGCGGACGCGCACGGGCTATTTCATGTATAAAATACAAGGCCGCGATAGGTCGCGCGCCGACCGACGGCCGTCGCTAGGATCCCTGTCGACGCTCACCTTCAGCGGCCCTCTCCGCGGGGCCGAAGAGGTCCGATCCCCCACTCCGAAGCTCGCACTTCGGGCTCCCATGGACTCCCCGTCCCCGCGTCCGCCGCATCCGGTCG
>JBIKYW010000188.1:0-6198 GCA_044355055.1 Planctomycetota bacterium
GTCTCTGCGGCGTGATCGGCGTAGTTGAGGCCGATGCAGATGAACTTGCCGGTGCCGCTGACGCACGGACCCAAGCGCGCGCCCTCGGGGACGAGCGGCAGCTTCGATGTGTCGAGCGCGGCGAGGCGCGCGAGCGACGCGGGCGAGAGCGCGGCGCTGCGCACGTCGTCGATCACGCCGACGAGCGAGCGACGCTGACCCTTGGAGTCGAGAACGCCGGGCTGTTCGCGGCCCGGCTCGCCGTAACGGAAGAGCTTCATGTGCGTGGCGTTCTAGCTAGTTGCTCCAGCCGCCGTCGATCACGTGGATCGTGCCGGTGGTGTACGAGGACTCGTCGGAGGCGAGATAGGTCACGAGTGCGGCGATCTCCTCGGCGCTGCCGACGCGGCCGATCGGCTGGCGTGCGATGAAGGCGGCGCGCGCCGCAACGGGATCGCCCTGTGCGGCAATGCGCTCGTCGAGCGATGGCGTTTGCACGGTGCCGGGGCAAACGGCGTTGCAGCGAATCCCCTTCGCGACGAAATCGGCGGCGACGCTCTTCGTGAGCCCGATCACCGCAGCCTTGGTCGTGCCGTAGGCAAAACGGTTCGGAGCGCCTTTCACGGAACTCGCGACGGACGACATGTTGACGATCGAACCGCGGCCCTGCGCGAGCATGCCCGGCAGCACCGCGCGCAGCGTGCGGTACATCGAGGTGACGTTGAGGTCGAGAGCGAAGCTCCACTGCTCGGGCGTGCAGTCGAGCACCGTGCCATGGTGGACGAAGCCCGCGCAGTTGAAGAGTACGTCGAACGGGCCGCGCGAGGAAATCGCCGCGACCTCGGCATCGCTGCGTACGTCGAGCTGCGCGATCTCGAGTCGAGGCTCGTCCGCGGCGAGGCGCGCGAGCAGGCCTACGTCAATGTCGGTCGCAAGCACGCGCGCGCCCTCGCGCGCGAATGCGAGCGCCGTCGCACGCCCGATGCCCTGCCCCGCGGCGGTCACGAGGGCGCGCTTGCCTTCGAGTCGTCCCATGGGCTCAGACCTTGCCCTTCGCCGCGAGCCGCGCGGACCACAGCGGGCCGGACGGATAGTCGAACTGCTCGAGCGAAGCGCGCTTCATCGTGATGCCGTAGCCCGGCGCCGTCGGAACCGTGTAGTGTCCATGGCGCACCTGCGAGGGGTTCTCGAAGTGCTCGTGCAGGTGGCTCACGAACTCCGCGACGCGCCCTTCGTGCGTCCCCGCGATGCGGATGTAGTCGATCAGAATCAGGTGGTTGATGTACTCGCACAGTCCGACGCCGCCGGCGTGCGGACAGACCACCACATCGAAGCGCTTGGCGAGCAGGAGCACCGCGAGCACCTCGTTCACGCCGCCGAGACGGCACGAGTCGATCTGGCAAAAGCGGATCGCATTCGCCTGCAGGAGCTGCTTGAACAGCACGCGGTTCTGGCACTGCTCGCCCGTGGCGACGCCGATCGGCGCGATGGCGCGCGCGATGGCGGCGTGGCCGAGCACATCGTCGGGCGAGGTCGGCTCCTCGATCCACCACGGGTCGAAGCGCGCCAGCGCGCGCATGTTTGCGATCGCCTCGCCGACGTCCCAGCGCTGGTTCGCGTCGAACATCAGCTTGCGCTGCGGTCCGATCTCCTCGCGCACGATCGCCGCGCGCCGCAGGTCATCCTGCAAGTCCGCACCGACCTTGATCTTGAAGTGGTTCCAGCCCTCGGCGATTCCCGCGCGGCAGAGAGCGCGGATCTTCTCGTCGGAATAGCCGAGCCAGCCGGCCGACGTCGTGTACGCGGGATAGCCGTTCGAGCGCATCTGGGCTTCGCGTGCAGCCTTGTGAGGCTCGCTCGCGCGCAGGATGTCGAGCGCCTGCTCCTTGGTGAGTGCGTCGCTGATGTAACGGAAGTCGATCGCGGAGACCAAGTGCTCCGGAGTCATGTCCGCCACGAGCTTCCACAGGGGCTTGCGCTCGCTCTTGGCATACAAGTCCCACGCGGCGTTCACGATCGCGGCGGTCGCGAGGTGGATCACGCCCTTCTCGGGGCCGACCCAGCGCAGCTGCGAGTCACTCGTGATCGAGCGCCAGAACGCGGCGAAGTCGTTGACGATGCCATCGAGTGTGCGACCGACGACGAGCGGCGCAAGCGCCTTCGAAGCCGCGACGCACAGGTCGTTTCCGCGACCGATCGTGAAGGTGAGTCCGTGACCTTCGAGTCCCTCGACATTCGTGCGCAAGATCACGTACGCAGCCGAGTAGTCCGGGTCGGGATGCATCGCGTCCGAACCGTCGCTGTGATCCGACGTCGGAAAGCGAATGTCGCGGGCTTCGAGGGCCGTGATGCGAATGGCGGTCATGAGGAAGCAGTCCACGAGAGCCCGTAGAAATCGACAGCGGCGGCGCCGAACAGCGCGCGCTGCTCGCCAGGATGGAGACCGGAGAACAGCGCGTGCGCGCTCTCGTGCCAGCGAGAATAGCCTCCGGCGAGCTCGACGACAGGCCAGTCGCTCCCCCACAGCGTTCGCTGCGGCGTAAAGAGCTCGACAAGCGTGTGCGCGAACGGCGCGATGTCCGCGTCGGTCCAAGCGGGTGACGCTTCCGTCACGAGGCCGGAGAGCTTGCACGCCGAGCGCGGGTGTGCGGCGAGCGCGCGCAGACTCTCGCGCCACTCGCGCAGGCCACCCCAAGTCGAACCTTGGGAGACACAGGGCTTGGCGCCGTGATCGATGACGAAGCGCAGCTCCGGATGGCGCTCGACGAGCTCGAGCAGGGGGCGCAGGTGTTGCGGCCTGACGAGCGCGTCGAAGGCGAGGTCGAGCTCGACGAGCGCCGAGAATGCGGCCGAGAGATTGTCTCGAAGCATCCAGCGCTCATCGGGGATGTCCTGAATCATCGGACGCACGCCGACGAGCTTTTTGTGGCGCGCGAGGCGATCGAGCGTGTCCGCCGCGTCGTGCGCCTCGAAGTCCACCCAGCCGACGACGCCGAGAATCGACGGGTCTTCGTCGGCGAGCGCGAGCAGGTACTCGGTTTCAGCCACGCTGTCGGCCGCTTGGACGAGCACGGTGCCGTCGATTCCGTGCTGCTCGCGGAGCGGCGCGAGATCACTCGGCCCGAAGTCGCGGTAGAGCGGCGCGAGCGAGGGCGTGAGCCAGCGATAGTCGCCGCGCGCGAGCTTCCAGAAGTGCTGGTGAGCGTCGATGCGCGGACTCACGAGTCGACTCCCGTTCGCACGCGCACGCCGCGCGCTGCATCGGCTTCATAGAGCGCTTCGATCACCGCCATCGTGTGCCAAGCGCTCTCGACCGAGGTCGCGAGGACCGTGTCTTCGCCCGCGACGAAGCGCTGCAGGTTGCACATCGGCCCACGAAACGCATCGGGGAACCAGTTGCCGACGAGCGGCACCTCGCTCCACTCGACGCCTTCGCGCACGAGCTCGAGCGAATCGGGTCGGCCGCGCGGATAGTCGAGGTTCACGCCCATCACGATGCGCGCAGCGCCGAGCGTGCCTTCGATGCGCAGCTCGGAGCGCTCGTGGCGCGGTCCGTGCATGTGATGGTGATTCACCGACAGGGCACAGCGCACGTCATCGCCGTAGTCGAGGATTGCCGTCGTGCGCGAACTTGCGAGCGCGGGTGCAGCGGGATGGCGAACCGTGCGACCTTGCACGGAGTTGGGCTCCCCCATCAGGCCGCGGATCGCGTCGATGTAGTGAATCGAGTGCAGCGGCAGCTCCATGCGCGGTAGCTGCGCGAGAAAGGGCCAGCGCTCCCACGGCATGCGGCAGTTCACGAGCACTTCGAGCTCGACGATTCGACCCAGCCAGCCGCGCTCGATCGCATCAGCAAGAGCGAGAAACGCGGGACTGAAGCGCAGCTGCAGGTTGACGGCCGCGGTGATGCGGCGCTCGCGGCACGTCTCGACGATGCGTGTGGCTTCCGCGAGATCGAGCCCCAGGGGCTTTTGCAGCAGCGCGCAGGAACCTCGCGGCAAGCTCTCGACGACGCCGAGCAGCTCTCGCGGCGGAACGGCGACATCGAACACCGCTTCGGACACCGAGAGCGCCGCTTCGCGCGCTTCGAAAACGCGCGGGAGCGCAAATCGCCGCGCGGTGTCGCGAGCGCGCCCGACCTCGCGGTCGTAGACGCCGGCGACGGGCAACTGCGCCGCTCGATAGGCGGGCAAGTGCGCATCGTTGACGATCCCACCGGCTCCGATGCACACGATCGGTCGCGGCGCGCTCGGATTGGGCCAGCGCTGCCGCAGGGGCCGTTGCGACGAGTCGTCGACGCGTTCCATGTTCGCTCAGCGCGCTTCAACCCCGCTGCGGCCGCCGAGTGTCGCCGTCAAGCCGCCGACCGTCCGTCCGAGCGCTTCGCGCGTCCGCCCAAACGCCTCGCGGTTCGGTGCGTCGATGCGCTCGATGAACGGCACCGTGACAGCAGCGGCGGCCGAGCCCTTGTGATCGAGCACCGGGAACGACACGTCGCGGATCCCGCGGATGCGCGTGCTGTCCATTTCCTCGAAACCGCGGGCACGGATCGCCTCGAGGTCGCGCTGCAGCGCCGCGACGTCGATCGGCTCGCCATCAGCGACGGCCTTGGCGAGCAGCCGCTGGCGGTCTTCCGGTGTTTGGAAGGCGAGCAGGACTCGGCCCGAGGCGGTCGACGCGAGGCTGATCACCGAGCCGACCCGCACGGCGAAGCCGATGTGACCGGGGTTGTCGACCTGCGCGACCACCACGCCGTGGCCGCCTTCGATCAGCGCGAGGTGGCAGGACTGCTCGACGGCCGCGGCCAGCTCGCGCATCGCGGGCAGCGCGTTGCCGAGCAGGCGGTCGAGCGGCTCGCTGCGATGGGCGAGCTCGAACAGCTTGAGCGTCAGGATGTAGCGGTCGCCCGGGCGCTGGATCGAGAGGTAGCCCCGCTCGACCAAGCAGTTCAGCATGCGGAAGATCTCCCCGACGGTGCGGTCGAGCGCGCGGGCGATCTCGGACTGGGACAAGCCCTCGGGGCGCGCGGCCATCAGCTCGAGGATCTCGAGGCCCTTCTCGAGCGCGGGGGCGCGGTAGCGACCGGATTCCTTGGTGGCGTTTTCGGGAGTTGCGTTCATAGTCAGGAGAGAGGCTGGGGACTCGGGTTATTTCACCGGTCGATGGTGTATTTCGCAATTGAAAATGGACCCGGACTCCCGGAACATGGCCCGCGAGGAGCCCCCAACGATGATCCGCACTCCTATCTATCTGGCGTTCGTCGTGACCGCCCTGCTGGCCGCCTGCTCGGGCGAGTCGCCGGAGCAGAAGTCCAAGACGCAGCCGCGCTACGCCGTGGTGCCCAAGGGCACGACCCACGTCTATTGGAAGGCCGTCGAGAGCGGCGCACGCGCGGGCGGCGAGACTGTCGGCGCGGAGATCGTGTGGAAGGGGCCGCTGCAGGAAAACGACCGCGCGCAGCAGATCGCGCTGGTGCAGCAGCTGCTCTCCGAGAACCTCGACGGACTCGCGCTCGCGCCGCTCGACCACGCAGCGCTCGTGCCGGTGGTCGCGCGGGCCAAGGGACTCCGTATTCCGGTCGTGATCTACGACTCCGATCTCGACGGAACGCCGGGCGTCGACTTCGCGAGCTTCATCGCGACGGACAACCGTGCGGGAGGGCGGAGCGCGGGCGAGCATCTGGCCGCGCTGCTCGGTGGCAAGGGCAAGGCCGTGCTACTGCGCTACCAAGTCGGCTCGGCCAGCACGGAAGCGCGCGAAGCGGGCTTTCTCGAAGCGGCCCGAGCCGCGGGCCTCACGGTCGAAATCGACAACCGCTTCGCGGGTGCGACGGTCGGAGAAGCCAAGACGACGGCGCTCAACATGCTCGACGCACTGCGCGAGGCGCAGGGTGTCTTTTGCTCCAACGAGTCGGCGACGGCCGGAATGTTGCTCGCGCTCGAACAAGCGGGACTCGCAGGGAAGCTGCGCTTCGTGGGATTCGATGCGTCGCCGCCGTTGGTCGCGGCGCTCGCGGACGGTCGCATCGACGCGCTCGTGGTGCAGGACCCTCGACGCATGGGAAGGCTCGCCATCGAGACCTTGGAACGCGTTCGCAAGGGTGAGAGCGTTCCGCCGACGATCGACACGGGCGCGGTGCTCGCGACGCGCGACAACATGAAAGCGCCCGAGATCGCGCCCCTGCTCGAAAAGGGTGACGGCGCTATTCTCCCCCGCGTG
>JBIKYW010000189.1:0-6197 GCA_044355055.1 Planctomycetota bacterium
CTTCGATGGGACGGCAGCTCGTCGGCATGCAGGTACGTGCAGCGATCCGAGACGTCGACGCTCGTGCAGCCAGCGCGCTCGAGCTGCATGCGCGCGGCGGCGCGAAGGTCTACGCGAGGCCGTGCGCCGGCTCGCTCGTGCACCGCATCCAGCAACCCCGCTTGGACGAACTGCTGCGCGACCTCGGGCCCCATCTCGCAGCTCTCGAGCGACAGACACGGACCGATCGCGGCGTAGACCGCAGGTACTCCAAGCCTCGCAAGGGCCGCGGGAATCACGCCTGCGATGATTCCGCGCCAACCGGCATGGATCGCTGCGACGCGCGCTCCGTCCGCGCTCGCGACCAGCACCGGCACGCAGTCGGCGGTGTAGACGAGGGCGAGCGCGTCACCGCGACCGCTGGTCCACGCGTCGCCTTCCAGCGGTCCGTCGCTCGCGCCGAGCTCGTGCACCGCGGCACCGTGAACCTGCTTCATCGAAACGAGCGGCGCACCAAGTCCGGCTCCGGCGCACTCGCGCAGGACCTCCAGCACCCGCTCATCCGACTCGCGCAGGTCCCATGGGGCACCTCCCAGACCTATTCGGGTCGTGAACAGGTGCGGTACGCCGACCTTGGCGAGGGTCTCGGACCGATAGCCGACGAGGCCCGAGCGGTGCACGATGCGATGCAGCATCGCCGCAGCGTAGCAGTGCGCTGCTCTCAGCGCGCGAGGGCCGTCAGCACCTCATCGCGCGAAGCATCTGGAGCGAGCAGCGCGAGCTTCGGGAGCAGCGCAACTGCCTTGGGATCCCCACCCTCCGCCGCCTGTGCGAGCAGCGCGCGCGCCCGCGTAGGGTCCGCAGCCGGAACCTGCCCGAGGAGATGCATCACCGCGAGGTTGTTCTGCGCCTTCGCGAAGCCCTGCGCCGCGGCGCGCTCGAACCACAGCGCCGCAACTTCGTGGGAACGCAGCGCGCCCCGGCCTTCGTAGTAGCAAAGTCCGAGATTGCACTGTGCGGCGGGGTGTCCCTGCTCGGCCGAGAGCGTGTACCAACGCACGGCTTCCTTCGCATCGGCTTCCCCGAGCTGACCTTCGTCGTACACGAGTCCGAGCAAGAACTGTGCGTCGCTGTCCCCAGTGAGAGCGAGCGCCTCCCAGCGCTCCGTCGCGGCGGCGTAGTCGCCGTGCTCGTAGGCGTGCCAGGCGGCGTTGCGCGGCGACGCGCAGGAGGCGAGGAGCAGCGGAAGCGTGAGCGATGCGGCGGCGAGGTGGAGGAGCTTCATGTCTCCGCTATCGGAGACCGCGCGCGCTCACCTAAGCCCTCCGTCGCATACATCGGGAGCGTGCTAGCTGCGCCTTGATTCGCCTCGCGCGCTATCGCGCGCGATCGTGAAGCGATCGTGAAGAACAGCGGGCGCCGGCGCTTTGGCACCGACGCCCGCGGGAAAGATCTTCCGTCCGTGCGCTCAGCGCACTTCGTAGATCGCGACCGTGCCGCTCACTTCGTTCGCGCTGAGGATCAGTGCGTTGCCGCTCGGGCTCTGGGCGGCCGACACGAACGAGAGACCTTCCGGAGCGACGTCGCCGCTCTGCGAGTTGCCCGAGAACGTGCTCGTATTGAGGTAGCTGCGGAACACCGGTGCGTTCGGGTTGCTCACGTCGAACATCATCACGCCGTTGGTGCGCTCCAAGCACACGAAAGCATAGGTGCGGCCGTTGACGACGCCGACCGCCGCGCCTTCGGGCTCGGGGCCCTTGTTGTCGCTGCGCGTGTCGAACACCGGGTCCCCGTTGAAGCGAGACGGCACGAGCTGCGCCGTCAGTTGCTCGAGCTGGTCTCCGCTGTCGTAAATGCGGGTCAGGGTACCCGAGTTGCCGGCGCGGTAGATCGTGAACGAGCGACCACCGAGAGTGTAGAGCTGATCGAAATCGCCGTCGCCATCCGGATCGCCGAGCTTGTCCGTCACGGTGAGGCGGCCGAGGTTCGGCTCGAGCTTGAGCGAGGCAGCGTTGGGGAAGGCCGTCGGGTCGAGGGAGAGGTCCTTGACGCGCTTCTCCTCCTTGAAGGCGCTGTAGTCGCGCGCATCACCTTCGTTGGCCGTCAGGAAGTAGTTGCTCGTGCCGACGCGGAACGAAACGATCGCGTCCGGCTGGTACATGCCGAACACCGGCCAAGCTCGGATGTTGATCGCCGTGTCGCGGTCGCTCGCGTCGAACGCCGAGAGCGACCAGTCTTTGAAGCCGAGCGGCATGATGCGGGCGACGATGCCCGTGAGCATGTTCACCATCGCGACGGCGTTGTTCTCTTGCAGCGTCACGTAGGCGTAGATCGAACCCTGCGGGACCGTGATGTACTCCGGCTCCAAGTCCTGAGCGACGGTAGCGTTGGGTCCATAGATGCGAACGCCGGCGTTGCGCAGACTTGCGCTCAGCGAATTGAAGCGGCCGAACGTCGCGAGCTTCACATCCGCAGCAGTCAGTGCGTAGGACGCAGCCTGCGACGGATTCGCCAGCGCGAGTCGGACCTTCGTGCAATCGACGATCGAGACCGAGCCTTCGGCATCGAAGCTGTAGTCGCCGGTCGGCTCGCCTTCGTTGGCCGTCAGTGCGAAGCGTCCATCCGGGGAGAACGTGACCATGTCGGGCAGGAAGCCCGTGGTGGCCACATCGATCAGCGCGCCCGAAGCGTTGAAGAACGCGAGGCGGCCCTGCTTGTGGCGGCCCGAAGGATCCTTGCGTTCGATTGCGACGGCGATGAGTCCATTGGAGACCGCGACGCTGTTGGGAGCGGCGGAGGCTTCCGCATCGCTGAAGAGCTGCGAAATGCTGATCCGCGTGACGAGGGCTGGGCTCGCTGCGTTGGAGAGGTTGACGATGTCAATGGACGAGTTGGCGCCGTTGACGCAGAACATGCGGCTGCTCGCAGCATCGAACGCGGCGAATTCGGCGCTCGCATTGCCGAGACCGGTGGTGTAGCGCGAGAGGAAGTGCAGCTGCTCGTTCTGGGCGAGTGTGGGCGCGGTGCCGAGGAGGAGCGCGGCGAGCGCGAAGGAGGGCTTCGTCATGGTGGGGGGATCTCGTGATTTGGAAGTGGAGTTGGGTGGACGCGCGAAGAGGAGTGGCGTCCGGAGTGGGGATCGAAGGCTTGCACGGAAAAGCGCGCGTCAAGCGTCCGTCAGGTTTCGTGCGGCGAGCGCCATCGAGGCGCGTGGACAGCGCGTGCAGCACGGGGCATTTCTTCCGGCGGAAGAGGCATTCCGAGAGCCGCGGACACTACGATGAGGCAGCTTGAATCCCGAAGCGAAGCGCGACCTCTCCTTTGCAATTCGCGTCGCCGCACTCGTGGCGCTCGCGCTCTTCTGGGAGCCTTTTTCACGTCTTCCTGATCGGGCCTTCACGACCGCGGATCTGCTGCAGGGACACCCCGTTCTGGCCCTCGCCGACGCGGGCGCACCGCGCAACCAACTGCTCTCCGACCCCGTCGTCGAGTTCGTACCGTGGCTGGAGTTCTCTCGCGCCGAGCTCGCGGAGGGTCGCTTTCCGCTCTGGAACCCCTACAACGGCTGCGGAGTTCCGCACTGGGCCAACTTCCAGTCCGCCGTGCTCTCCCCGTTCAGCCTGCCGTTCTACGTGCTGCCGCTGAAGTGGGCGCTGCTCGCGAGCGCCTTCCTGAAGAGCTTCGTCGCGGGCGCGGCGCTGCTCCTCTTCCTGCGCACACTCGGACTCTCCAAGACGGCGAGCGCTTTCGGTGCGGTCGCGTTTCAGGCGAGCGGTCACAACGCGCTTCTGCTCTCGTACCCGCACAGCGGCGTGATCGCGTGCGTGCCTGCAGCGCTCCTGTGCGTCGAGAAGCTGATCTCGGGCGGTGGCTTGCGGAAGTGGTCCGCGGGGCTCGTGGCGTCGCTCGTGGCGATGGCCTATTCGGGCCACCCGGAGACGCTCTTTTTCGGTGCGCTCACCGTCGCGGCCTATACCCTCTGTCGGCTGTTGCCGCAGCTGCGCGAGCGATGCGGTTGCACGTTGCGGCTCGCGGGCCGGATCGGCGCGCTCGCACTCGCGGCCGTGCTGGTCTCGATGCCGCTCGTTCTGCCCTTTTTCGAGTACGTGCAGCAGAGCCCGCGAGCGTTTGGCCTCGAGTCGACGACCCATGTCGCGCTCGATGTCTCGCACTGGCCGCGCTACCTGTTTCCGAACTACCTCGGGACTCCTGTCGACGGCCTGCTCGTCGATGCGCGTCGACCGCCGCCGAACTATGAAATCGCCAACCTCGGGTACGTGGGCTGGCTCGTCTTGACGCTCGCGTTGCTCGCGCTGCCCGCTGCGCTTCGCTCCAGTCGCGCAGTGTCGTTTGCGCTCACCGCCCTCGTGTGGCCGCTGTGGGCTCACGATGCGCTAGGCATGGCGAGCGGCGCCTCGGCGTGGCTCGGCCTCGGCTTCATTCCGAGCTACGTCAGCCAAGGCGCGTGGGCACTTGCCACAGCGGTACTCTCGGCGCACGCAGTGCAGGGGCTCCTCGAAGCTCGAAGCTCGCGCACATGGTCAACGTCGGTCCTAGCAGCGGGTCTCGCGTGCCTGTTTCTCGCGCGCTCGCATGCGCTCGACGATCTGGCTCCGGCCCTCGACGCTTCGAATCACGCGGCCTACACGGGTGCGGAGCATGTCTTCTGGATCACTCTGAGCGCTTTACTCGTGGGGATCGCGCTCTCGTGCGCGGTCTGGATCCGCGCTCGGTTTCTGCGCGTGCTCGCGACGCTCGCGCTCTTCGCGGGTCTGTTCTTTCAGAACGTGCAGCTCTTCGCGCGCTATCAGATCGCTGTGGACGAGCGCCTCGTCTACCCGCAGACCCCCGCGGTCGAAACGCTGCAGCGCGAGGTTGGCACGGGGCGCGTACTTTTCGTCGATCCGCTCGGAATCCCGCCCCACGCCAACTTGATGTACGGCTTGGCGGTGCCGACTTCTTATGACGCGCTCGGGCTCGCGGAGTACAACCGACTGCTCGGGCTGCTGGTCGAGCCGAAGAGCGCTTGGCAAGTAGCGACCAAGGCCAGCGCGCACGCGCTCGCCGTGCTCGGCGTCACGCACGTGGTCCTGCCCAATTCCCCGGCCGGGCTGTTGCCCCCGTGCTGGGAAGGTCCGTCGGACTCGCTGGAGCGGATCGCGGACCTGCCGAGCTCGGTGTTGTACCGCTTCACTGCTACGCGCGGGCGCTTTTGGCTGGCTCCGCATGCGGAGGCGCGACCCGGACCGCGCAAAGCGCTCTTCCGCACCGCGGAACTCGACGTCGATCCCTACACGACCGCGATCATCGGCCCCGTCGTCCCTGAGGGCTTCGTCGCGCGCCGAGCGGACGCTCCGATCGATCTCTCGGCCGCCAAGCTCTCGCTCGACCTCGAGACGCCGACACTCGTGCGCCTGACGATCGAGTCCGACGCTCCGAGCTATCTCATCGCCGCGCTCACGCGCTATCCCGGCTGGATCGCCACGCTCGACGGCGCGCCCGCGCCCCTCCTCGACGCCAACACCGCGTTCATGGGCCTCGATCTTCCCGCCGGCCGCCACGAGGTCGAGCTCCGCTACGACCCCACATCCCTGCGCGACGGCCTCTGGCTCGCCGCTCTCGGCGCCTCGATCGCCCTCGGGCTCGTACTCCTGCGAGCCCGCGTTCGAGCCGCGTCGGCGTAACACCAGAGTCCCACAGTGATGCGTGGAGCTTGCTCCATCGCGTCGCTCACGCCGCATCGCTCCGCCACCGTCAACCGATGGGTGCGAGCTTGCGCGCTGTGGTCACTGAAGTTCGAGAGACGTGTGAATGGGCGTCGCTCGGCTGAGCGCGTCGAAGACGGGGCAGTGCGCGTCGACGGCGCGCTGCAGCTCTTCGTAGCGGGTGCGCGGCTCGGGGCCGCGGATGTGGAGCTTCACGCGCACGGCGCCGAAGCCGGGACGCACGTTCGGGTCGATGCCGAAGAAGCCGCGGACGTCGAGGTCGCCTTCGACTTCGACGGAAAGCTTGTCGAAGCGAATGCCGAGGCGGTCGGCCCAGAAGCGATACGTGATGAGCTGGCAGGAGCCGAGCGCGGCGAGCGCGTACTCCAGCGGGTTGGCGGCGGTGTTCGTACCACCGAGCGACGTCGGCTCGTCGACGACCACGCGATGGGAGGTGCCCGTGGCTCCGCGGCACTCGGTGGTGCCGGTGAGCTCCAGCGAGGCCGTGAACGT
>JBIKYW010000191.1:0-6181 GCA_044355055.1 Planctomycetota bacterium
CGAAGAGCCCCATCGCATCGCTCAAGACCCGCAGGTTCGTGCTGACGGGATTCCAGCTCTTGCTGTCCTTGTTGCGCGGATCGGGCTTCAGCGTGCCCAGCACGATGCGCGCGCCCTCGATCGGCCGCCCGCGCATGTCTCGCACGGTTCCGGCGATCGCGGTGCCGCTGAGGCGGAAGTCGAGCTCGCGATCGCGCCCGTCGAAGTCGAGTCGCTCCGAGTGGGTCACGAGCCGCGCGGGGTGTCGAATGGTCACGTCCCACAGACCCGCGCCGAGCCGCTGAATCGAATAGCGCCCGTCCGAGTCGGTGCGCAGGCTCACCTCGCGGACGGTCTGCCAACGACCTTGGTCCTGCGCGCCCGTGGGCCGCAGCACGATGCTCGCACCCGCGAGCGGCCTCCCGGCGTCGAGCACGCGGCCGCGCAGATTCCCGCGCGGCGTCGCGACGAGCTGAAGCTCGGCGACACGCTCCGGCGTGACGGTGATCGTGAGCTTCGTGGCATCGCGCTCGCTCGCGCTGCGCGTTCCGCCGACGCGATCCTCCCACAGTGCGAAGCTCGTCGAACCGGGCGTCAGGCGCGTGAACGCGGCGATGCCCTCCGCGTCCGTGAGCTTCACGCGCCAGCCCGAGCGCAGGCTTTCCGCGGTCGAGCCGACGTCCGGCACGCGCCACGTCGCGCTGACGGCGACACCCGGCACCGCGACGCCGAGAGGATCGACGACACGTACGCGCGCGTCGGCGCCGGGATTGATGTAGAGATCGACCGCCGCCGAGCCGCGCGCGACGAAGCGAACTTCGACGAGTTCCGACGCCGGCCAGTCGCGGTGCGTCGCGCAGGCATAACCCGTCGCACCCAGGCTGGCGTAGAGAGTGCAGTAGCCCTGCTCGTCCGTCTCGCGCCCGCGCACGCGCTGAGGCTCCGATCCGCGTCGCGGATTGGCCGCGAGGTCCTCGAGCGAACGCGTGCCGTCGTCTCCCGTGCGCAGCTCCGCCATCACGCGCGCGCCGCGGATCGGCTCGCCCGTGTCCGCCGAGAGGACGCGCACGCGCAGCTCGCCGAGAGGCTCCATCTGGACTCGCCCAGCATCCGTCGTCGCCCCGAGCGCGAGCGCGACCGGAGTGATCCGCGTCGGCCGATAAGCTTCGTGCGTGACGATCAGCGAGAGGGCATCGTTGTTCGCAGGAAGTTGCGCCGAAGTCTCGCTCCACACGCCGTCGCCATCGCTGCGCGTCGTCGACAGCACTCCGTACTCGCGCCCATCGGCCGCGCGCGCGACGAGCCGACCGTCGAGGCCCTCCACTGGGTTGCCGCTGACCGCATCGACGGGTCGATGCACGAGCACCGAAAAGGGCTGCAACACGAAGTCGACGCGCGAACCGTCGGCGACGATGTCGCGGCCGCTGCCGGGAACCTCCGTGCCGCCGCTGTCGTCCTTGGTGCGGTGCCAGACGACGCTGAGCCGGTAGGGCTCGTCCGCGCGCAGTCCGCCGAGTTCGAAGGAGCCGTCCGCGTTGCACCGCACACGCCGCTGCGAGTTCTCAGGCTCTCCGGGAACGCGCTCGCGTGCTCCGGTGTAGCTCGCGGAAATCGTGAAGCTGTCGAAGTTGGGCGTGCGCGCGCCGGGAAGCGCTTGAAGGCTGCCCTGCACTGTCGCCGACACCTCGAGCTCGATCCGCACTCCCGCGACGACGTCTCCGGGCGCGCTGTCCTCGGCGCGCGCGATGGCATCGGGGTAGTTGTCGTGGTGGACGAGCAACACCCACGGTCCTGCCGCGAGTCCGCCGACGTCGAAGCGACCGGCTCCATCGCTCACTCCAAGAGTGAGCCCCGTCGCGGCCGCCTTCTCGCGAAAGCTGGGATTCTGCGCGTCGAAGGGCCGCAGGATCAGCGCGCCGGCCACGGGCGAGCCGCGCGCATCGACGACGCTGCCCACGATGCGGACACCGGGCTGCACCACGAACTCCCCCACGTCGTTGACGAGGGACTCCACGACGACGATGCCGTCGATGTCGAGCGGCGCTGCGCTGTCGAGGCGCACCGCGACGCGCGTGATCCCCGCGCCCACGTCGTCCAACAGGAATCGCCCGTCCGCAGTGCTCTTCGTCTCGCGCCGCTTGCGCCAGCTCTCGCCCCACACTTCCGCCTCCAGCGGCAGCGCGGGCCCCTGCGTCGAGAGGGCGGCGAGGACGCGCGCACCTTCCACGGGACGGCCTTGTGAGTCCATCACGCGACCCACGAGCTGAGTCGAAGCCTTGGGAGGAGGCGACGGCGGCGTGGTCGCGGCCTCCGCTCGCTCGGGCTCGAGCGCCACGTCGCGCGGCGCACCGGCTGCCATGGGAGTGGGCTCGCTCGGTCGCGCGACCAGCTCGTCGACGAAGACGGGTTCCGCCGCGAGCTCCGCACCGTCCCCAGACTCCGACTCGGCACCCGACGAATCTCCCGCGCGCCAGCGCCACGCCGCGAGAGCGATGGCGAGCACGGCGAACAGCGCGAGCAGGACTCTGAGCGGATGTTTCATCGGAACGAAGGGCCTCGACAACAAGCGAGGCGCCGAGCGGAGAACCGCCCGCCGCCCCACGATACGACCGGACCGCCCGCTGCGGGAGCGAGCGCTCTCCGGACTACTTCAGCGCCTTGAGAGCCGCGATCACCGCGCCCATGTCGCGCGCCTCGCCGGTCTTCTCGTTCGCGTTGGCTTGGCAGAAAGCAACCTTGCCGTGCTTGTCGACGATCACCGTCCCGCGCTTGCTGATGAAGCCAGCGGGGTGGATCAGGTCGTACTTACCGGCGACCTCGAGCTTGACGTCGGCGAGCAGGTCGTGCTTCAGCTGGAACTGGTTGCGCCAAGCCTTGTGCGACCACGTGGAGTCGCGCGAGACGCCGACCACCACCGTGTCCGCGGCCGTCAGGTTCATGTCGCCCGCGACCGAGCAGTTTTCCTTCTCACAGGTCGGGCTCCAGTCGAGCGGGTAGAACATCAGCACGACGTTCTTGCCCTTGTGGGCCGACAGGGTCCAGTCCTTCTCGTCCTGCGTCTTGAGCGTGAAATCCGGCGCGACGTCGCCGACCTTGAGAGCCATGGGATAC
Source organism: Planctomycetota bacterium (assembly GCA_044355055.1). GTDB lineage: Bacteria > Planctomycetota > UBA1135 > UBA1135 > F1-120-MAGs118. The sequence continues at coordinate 3,091 of JBIKYW010000191.1, forward strand.
CTCGGGGGTGTAGCGTTTCGGGGGTTCTCCGCTCGCGCTTTCGCTGCAGCGAACGGCATTCGTAAGCACGGAAGTCTAGCCGCGCGCAGCGGCACTTTCGAGGCAAGCGTCGATCCAGCGCGCGAGCGTGAAGTCGAGCTCCGTCAGCCCGCCTGCGGAGTGAGTCCAGAGCGTGATGCGCAGCTCGCCCCAGCGCACGAGGAGGTCGGGGTGGTGGTCGGCGAGGTCCGCGAGCTGCCCGACGCGATTCGCAAGCGCGAGCGCCGTGGCGAAGTCGGCGGTCTTCACGCTGCGCGCAAGGCGGGCGTCCGTGTGTCTCCACGCGGGACAGTGCGCGAGGGCGAGCTCGACCTCCTCGGCGGTGAAAGGTGGGCGGCCCTTGGGCCAAGGAGCGAGGCGATGGGGCGCGGAATCCATGCTCCCATGCTGCCGCGGATCTAGACTGCGCGCCATGTCCCCCACACCGAAGATTGCGCTCACGATCGCTGGCTCGGACCCCTCGGGCGGCGCGGGCATCCAAGCCGACCTCAAGACGTTCTCGGCTCTGCGGGTGTACGGAGCGGCCGTGATCACGAGCCTGACGGCACAGAACACGCGCGAAGTGCGCGCCATCCACGACGCACCTCCGGAGTTCGTCGCGCACGAGCTCGACACCGTGTTCGAGGACCTCGCCGTCGACGCGACGAAAATCGGAATGTTGTCGAGCAGCGCGCTGATCCGCGTGGTCGCCGCGCGGCTCCGCCAGCACCGCGCGCACAACATCGTGGTCGATCCCGTGATGGTTGCGAAGTCGGGCGCGAAGCTGCTCGCGGACGAGGCGGTCGACGCGCTGCGGCGCGAGCTCGTGCCTCTCGCCGCGGTACTTACGCCGAACCTGCCCGAGGCCGCGGTCCTGCTCGGAAGGAGTGAGCGCGACGTGCTCGCCGACGGTCCAAGCGCGTGCCGAGCGCTGCACGCACTTGGGGCGCGCTCGGTCGTCCTCAAGGGCGGTCACGCGGGCGGCCAGCGCTCCGACGATCTGTTTTTCGATGGAACCCGGTTCCTCGAGCTCTCCGCGATGCGGACCGAGAGTCGCAACACGCACGGAACGGGCTGCACGTTCTCCGCCGCCATCGCTGCCCATCTGGCGCTCGGCCACGAGCCCGCGAGTGCGGCATCGAGTGCCAAGCGCTACGTAAGCGAGGCCATCCGCGGCTCGGCGCAGTGGAACCTCGGCCACGGTCACGGCCCCGTCGATCACTTCCACGCGCTGTGGAACGCGGAGAAGCTCGCGTGATCGCGCTCTGGATGTGCTGCGTCCTCTCAGGCGACCTGTTGAGCGCACTGTCGCGCGGTCCCGCTTCGCCTCCGCGCTCCGAAGGTGATTGGCTGCGATACGAGGGCGAGTCGGTCGCGCAAGCGTGGGCCGTCGACGAACGCACGCTGATCTTCTCCAACGGACTCGTCTCGCGCACGTGGCGTGTCGAGCCCGACATCGCGTGCATCGCCTTCGACGACCTCGTGTCGCGGCGCGCGCTGCTGCGCGCGGTCGAGCCCGAAGCGCGCGCGACCCTAGACGGCGTCGAGCTCCGCGCGGGCGGACTCTTGGGTCAAAAGGACCGCGCCTACCTGCGACCGTCCGACGTCGACGAACTCCGCCGAGATCCCGACGCGCTCCACTGCAGCTCGGTCGAAATCGCGTCGATTCCTGCTCCTTTCGAGTGGAAGCGCGTGCGCCCCAGCGCGGACCTGCCGTGGCCGCCTCGAGGAAAACGCCTCACGTTCCACTTCGCGAATGGCGCGCTCGACCTCGCGGTGCACTACGACCTCTACGACGGGCTCCCGCTCTTCTCGAAGAGCGTGACGATCCGGAACGAGAGCGAGCGGCCGACGGTTCTCGACAGCCTAGAGGTCGAGCGGCTCGCGTTCGTCGAAGCGGAAGGTACGGTCGAGCCACAGGAGCACTGGCGTCGCCCCGACCTGCACGTGGAGAGCGACTACGCGTTCCACGGGATGTCGAATGTGTCCGCGGACGTGACGACGCGCTGGCTGCCCGACGCGGAGTACAAGACGCAGGTCAGCTACGCGCTGCACACGCCGTGCCTGCTCGTGTCGAAGTATCCCGTCGGCCCTGCTGCGCGCATCGAGGCGTTCGAGAGCTTCGAGAGCTACCGTGTTCACGAGCTCGTCCTCGATGGATCCGAGCGCGAGCGCAACGGCCTCGCGCAGCGGCGCATGTACCGCACGCTCGCCCCGTGGGTCACAGAGAATCCGCTGATGATGCACATCCGCGATGCGCGCACGGAAGCCGTGAAGCTCGCGCTCGATCAGTGTGCCGCGGTCGGTTTCGAGATGGCGATCCTCTCCTTCGGCTCGGGATTCAACGTCGAAGATCGAGCGCCGGAGAACCTTGCGCGCGCGCAGGAGCTCGTCGCGTATGCCCGCGAGCGCAACGTCGAGCTCGGCACCTACTCCTTGCTCGCGAGTCGCTCGGTCTCCAAAGAACACGACGTCCTCGACCGTGCGACACTGCAGCCCGGCAAGGCCTACTTCGGCAACTCGCCCTGCCTCGGGAGCACGTGGGGCCGCGAGTACTTCGAGCAACTGCGCTCTTTTTATGCCGCGAGCGGCATGCGCGTGCTCGAACACGACGGCTCGTATCCGGGCGACACCTGCGCGTCGACCGCGCACCCCGGGCACCGCGCCTTCGAGGACTCGCAGTGGTCGCAGTTCGAGACGATCCGGCGCTTCTATGGATGGTGCCGCTCGCAGGGCATCTTCCTCAACGTGCCCGACTGGTACTTCCTGCATGGATCGAACAAGACGGGCATGGGCTACCGCGAGACCAACTGGTCGCTGCCGCGCTCCGAGCAGCTCCTCCACGCACGCCAGAACATCTTCGACGGCACGTGGACGAAGACTCCGAGCATGGGGTGGATGTTCGTACCTCTGACGGAGTATCACGGCGGTGGCGCTGCGGCGACGCTGGAACCTCTGAGCGAGCACCTCGTCGACTACGAGCAGCACCTCGCGACGAACTTGGGCGCGGGCGTGCAGGCTTGCTGGCGTGGGCCGCGCTTGTACGACACGGAAGCGACGCGCGAGCTCGTCG
>JBIKYW010000192.1:0-6178 GCA_044355055.1 Planctomycetota bacterium
GTGCGATCTGGGCCGACGCGAGCGGATTGTCGGCGAACGTCGCAAAGCCGCAGTCGGGGTTGAGCAGCACGCGCTCGGCTCCGAGGAGCTCGACGAGCGGCGCGACCTGCGCGCAGATCTGCTCTGGGGTCTCGACTTCGACGCGCTTTTGGTTCACGACGCCGATGCCGATGCGCTTGTCGCGCGGAATCGCCGCGAGCAGTCGTCCGTCGCCGGCGCGCGGAGTGCAGAGCTCGAGGAAGAGCGTCCCCACCGGCGCCCGAGAGAGCAGCGCAACGAGCGGCGCGTAGTCGCCGTGCAGCGCGACGCGCTCGTCGGGTGACCAGTTCCCGCGACAGACGTGCAAGCCGAGGCGCTCGCTTGGGAAGCCTTCGGTGAGTTGCTGGAGCAGTTGCTCCGCGAATGCGAGCTCCGACGGCGTGTCGAGCTTCTCTCCGAGTGCTCCGCACATGAAGGTGCGTCGCTCGCGCGCATGGCCGTAGACCACTTCGCTCAGAACGGGCTCGTCGAACTGAACGAGCGACACGCCCGCGGCGAGCAGATCCGCGAGCTCCTCGCGCAGCACGCGCACGACGTCACGTGCGAGGGACTCGCGATGGGCGTAGGCGCGGTCGGAGATGCACTCCATCCACATCGTGCGCGTCAGGAGGTACGGTCCCGGAAGTGCCACTTTCAGCGGCCGATCGCAGAGCGAGCGCAGAAAGCGTGCTTCGTCGAGCGCGATCGGGCGCGAGCGACCCAGCGGCCCGAAGACTGCGGGGTGCCGCACCTTGCCCGCGGGGACGTCGAGCGCGCGCAGCTCGCGCTCGAACTCGGCGGGATCGTCGACGTAGGGCAGGAGGTCGGTGATCGGAATCAGCTGGCAGTTGTCGAGGATGCCGCCGACGAAGCTGGCGTAGTTGTCGCGGCGCTGCTCGCCATCGGTGATCACGTCGACGCCTGCGCGCAGCTGCGCGTCGACACACAGCCGCACCGCGTCGTCCGCAGTCGCTTCGAACTGCGCGTCGTCCAAGCGGCCTTCGAGGTGGCGGTGCAGGGCGTCGAGCAGCCACGTCGGCCGCGGCCAGCTGCCGATGCCCATCACCGACAGGGGTTCGATGGGCGGAGCAGGCGCGGGGGCTGGCAGCGATGCTGGGATCGTCACTGGGACGATGCTCTGCCGCACGGGCATGGCCCGCAGGTTGACCGCGGGCGCTGCGCGTGCGGCGTCGAACTTGCCTTTGGCGACGAGAAAGCTGTGCGCTTTCCCGTTGATCATGTGGCTCACGAGCTCGTTGCCCGTGAGACGGCACCACGCGGGCAGATCCTCGGGCACCGAGATCTCCGTCGAGCGAATCTCGAGCAGCTCGCCCGCATCGAGCGGGTCGATGTGCTTGCGGATCAGGAGCAGGAGTCCGTTTCCGCAGTCGAGATCGCCGCCGTCGAAGCTCGACTTCGGCGCATAAGGGTGCCCACCCACGCGCGCTCTCTCAGTACGAGACGCAGGGCGAGCCGCCGGCGAGGAACTCGACCAGCTTCGCACCGCCGACGATCGTGGCGCCCGGAACCAGCTTGGTCTCGTCGAGCCCGCGCTTCTTGAAGCACGGCGAGCAGACGTAGACCTTGCCGCCCGCCGCCGCGAACTTGGCCATCAGCTCGGCGAGCGGCGCGAAGCCGTCCTCCTTGATGTCGTCGGCGTAGCCCGGCACCGCGAGGCGTACCGCTTCCGTCGAGAGGAACACCATCGTCTCCTGCTCGGAGCCTGCGGCGGCGTTGGCGACGACGAACGCGACGGTGGCCTTGTCACGGTTGTCCTTGGCGGAAGTGAGCGAGACGCAGAAACGACCCATGGTTTTAGTTCTCCTTGCGACGGATGAGATAAACGGGATGCGCGGCCTCGACGAGCTTGTGGCCCGTCATGCCGCACCATGCGGGAATGTCTTCGCGCGCGCCCGGATCGAGCGCCACGAGCCGCAGCACCGCAGCGGGCGCCAGCGCCCGCATGCGCGCACGCAGATCGATCACGAGCTCACCACAGCCCATCTCACCGGCATCCCACTCGTCGTCGAAGCGCGGTACGGGGCTCGCAGAACTCATGCGGCGCGAGAGTCTAGCGGCTGCTCCCAGATTCAAAAGGAGCGCGCGCGTGGCGACCGGTCCGTTCGGTCGCCATGCGCGCAGCTTTCCCTCTCTCTCTCTCTCGAACCTCGGCTAGAAGGTGAAGATCATTCCGAGGTACACGAAGTTGATGTCGTCGGACGCGCCGGTCTCGGCGACGGCAGCGCCGGTGAAGACGTGGCTGTAGCCGCCGTAGAGGTCGAGGTGGCGGTAGAGGCGGTGCTGAACGAGCAGGTCGAGCTCTTCGCCGATGTGCGTCGAGTCGAAGCCGCCGGCGGGAGCGGCGCGCGAGACGGTGCCGTTGAGCGCGTAGATCGCGTCTTGATCGCTCATCAAGTTGAGCGTGTGCAGCGTGAGCGAGATGGTGCTCGCCGCGGTGGGCTTGACGCTCGCGCCGATGTGCGCCGCTGCAATGTTCTGCCGCGAGACGGTGTCCGCGTAGCCGAGGTAGAGGTGGCCGAGCGGGTAGAGCTGGTGGAAGGTCTGCACATCGCCGCCGGGATTTCGGTCGCCGCTCGCGAGGTCGAAACCGCCGAAGAGCCGCGGCGAGAGCGACGGCTGGTCGAGCTTCCAACCGGCCACGCCCGTGAGGAACCACGCGTTGACGTCGGCGTCGCCGATCTCGCCTACCTGCCAGCCGCCTTCGAGTTCCCAGTCGCCGCGCTCGGCGAAGCTGCCCCAGCTGCGACCGCCGAGCGTGTGACGTCGCTCGTCGCCTGCCGCGGTGCCGTTGATGGCGACGTTGGGGCGCGTGTCGCCAATCACGTAGAGGTCGAGCCCCGGCCCGCCGTCCTGCGGCGCGCGCGTGGCGTAGAAACCGTAGAGCGACTTGTCGTCGTTGCGCTGGTCGGGGCCCGTCTTGTCGACGTCGACGTACCACGTCAGCAGTCCATCGACCGTCCAGCGGCCGCTCTTCCACTGACCGCGGAAGCCGTCCCAGCGGTTGAGCGTGTTGGCCCAAGGCAGCGAGCTGATGAGGCGCTGGTTGCCGAAGCCGAAGGACTGGCGACCTGTGCGGAGATACAGGGAGTCCCCGTCGAGTTGCGTGCCGAGCTCGAACCACGCCTGCTGGTGCGAGAGCGTGTTCATGTCGGTGATGCGTCGCCCGCCGGGCAGGTCGCGATCGGTGCTCTGCGCGGTCATGCCCTCGACGAACACGCGCACGTGCTCGCCCCAGTGGAGGTCGGCGTGCATCAACATGCGCGAGAGCACGAACGAGTCTTCGTTGTTCTTGTTGAACCCAAAGCCGTCCCAGTCCTCGAGGCGCGCCTCGATGCGTGCGCCGAGCGAAAGCCAAGTCTTGTCCCCGAGGTCGATCTTCTTCAGCGGGTCGAAGGTGTCGCCGCCCTCGCTCTTCACCACGAACTTCGACCAGTCCTCGTCTTGGCGCAGCAGCTTGTAGCCGGGGAGCTCCGGCGTGGAGGCCATCGGTTGGGCCTGTCCGAAGGCGGCCGAGGCGAGGAAGAGCCAAGGGAGCGATGCGATCGTGCGCTTCATGGGGGGCTTTCTGAGGCGTCCTGACGCCCTAGCGGCCTCGCTCGGGGCAACTCCTGTTCCAAGCCGCCGAGGGCCGCTCCCCACGATGCCGCGCGGCCGACTCGGAGAATCTACGCTCGGCGCCGCAGAATCTCCGCGTTACCGCGGCTGCGCCGTGCCCTGCCAGAAGGCCTCGTAGCGCGGCCACGACCACGCGGCGAGCTCGCGTCCGACCCGCAGGCCGACGTCGTTGTCGATCGAGATGTGATACCCGCCCATGGCGCGCGAGCGGGCCGCCATCTCCGCCGTGGCGGAAAAGGTCGGCAGGTCGAGGTCGACCTCGTCGCCGGGCTCGACTTCGGTCAACGCGCAGCAGCGCCGCCGTTCCACCGCGCCGAACTCGTCGCTGCCGGTGAAGAGCTCGAGGATCTTCGCGCAGGCGCCGCTGACGGTCGCGTGACCGCTCGTGTAGCCGGGGAACGGCGGCGTGATGAACACGTAGGGCGAGTAGGGATGCCACTCCTCCGCGGCGACCTCGACCACGCCACCCTGCGGGCCCGCCCAGCCCTTCACGCGCTGGCCCTCGTAGTAGTGGCGCACGAGCGTCCACGGACGCGACGAGTCGTACACACGCTTCGTCTCCCAGCACGAGATGAACGCGTCGAACGCCGTGTTCGCGATCGCGAAGTAGAGCTTTACGTCCTCGTCGAGACCGAAGCGATCGCGGCGCGAGACGTCCTGTGCGAAGCGCAGCCAGTGCCCGCTCTGTCCGGTCGAGCGCGGACCGTCGCGCATGAACTCGACGATCGCCTTGTCCGCTCCGCTGAGCTCTCGGTTGAGCGCGAGAACTTCGTCGACCTGCGTGCGCAGGAACGCGTCGTTCGCCTTCGTGGTCGGCGGCGGCTCCGGCCGGAATTGCGCGGCATTTTCGAGCACGAAGGGCTGCACCTTGAACCAGTGCGGCGTGAGGAAGCCGGGCGTGAAGCGCGTGCCGTCGGGGCGCGTGAACGTGATCGGCTGCCAGCGATCGGGATCGACGATCGTGTCCGCCGTGTTCACCGGCGCGTAGCCCGTGAAGTCGGAGTAGGGCTTGCCGTCGCTGCCCGGCTCGTCGCCGAACTGGTTCGCGCCATCGCGCCGCCGATATTCGAGCACCGCTGCGGCCGCGAGGTTGCCGACGCCGCGCGGCGTGCTGGGATCGAGCGAGTGTTCCGCGGGATCGGCGCCGAGCTCCTTCGCGCGCTCCGCGAGCCACGCGGTGTCTTCGGGATAGGCGCCGCACAGCGCGCGGTAGCAGGCCTGCGAGATCGCGGCCTCCTTGTTGCTCGGAGTGCGCTCGCTCGCGGGTCGGCGCAGCGAGCCGCCGAGTCGCGAGCCGACGGCGCGCTCGTCATAGGCCGCCCATGCGTCGAACATCGCTGTGGCCCAGATCGCCATCTGGCGCGAGAGGATCGTCGGGCGCGCTCCGTTGCGGTCGACGTCGCGCCCCGCGACCTCTTGAACGACGTAGAGCCAGCGCGTCGCAAGGCTCTCCTCCGCGCTGTGCGCGGGGTCTTGATGGAGCAGGGGCTTCGGCCGCGGCGCTGCGCAGGCAGAGAGGAGTGCGAGGAGGAGAGCGACGAGGGAGCGGGCGTGCATGAAGAGGCTGTGGCCCGCGTGCGCATCGAGCGCCCGCGGGCCACAGAAGTTAGCAATCCCCGTGCCCATCCCCGGTCACGGGATGCGCTCTCAGTAGTTCCACTGCAGCTGGAAGGCGAGGCGATCCTCGTCCTGCGCCTCCTCGTAGAACGTAGGCCCCGTCGTATCGGTGGTGTCCGTGCGCTTGAAGGTCCTCGTGTACATGATCGCGAGCTCGAGCTCCGGCCACGGGGACCACTCGAAGCCGATGTCGATCTCGTTGACCTTGTCCACGGGCGCATTGGCGCGGAACTTCCGCGCGCCGTCGAAGTAGTTCCAGCGCACGAAGGGGAACAGGGGGCCCTTCGGGGTTTCGATCAGGCAGTTCGCCTGCAGGTAGCCGCCCTCGAGCGAGGCGACCTCGACAGCCGTGCGTGTACTGTTGAGCTCGGGCCCCTCGCCCCAGGTCCACTCGGCTTCGAAGCCAAAGGGCTGCGGGTAGAGGGTGGCCGAGAGCGCGACGCGCTCGTCATCGAGGCCGTCCGACTTGGCAGTCGGGGTCGTTGCCCCCAGTGCCTGCGTGCTCACGACGAAGTCTCCGGCGTACGCCTGCGCACCGAGCTCGAAAATCTGGCCGTTGTCGAACGTGAAGGGATAGGAGGCGCGCCCGATCCAGTGGAACTCGCCGTTCTGATCGGAACGGTTGAGTCCCTGCCCCGAGTAGGCGCCAAAACCGAGGACGCCGTAGTCGCCCGAGCCCTTGAGGCCCTTGCGGACGAGCTGCCGGAAAACCTCGCGGATCTCCTTGGGCGCCCAATAGAAGAACACGCCGATGTCGCGCTCGCCCTCGACGGCGGAGTTGAGCGCGTCGGGGCGCTCCATCGGCGCACGGTTCTGGCTCGACTGGAGGTTGACGAACCCGTAGGGCACCTTCGACTGGCCGACGCGGAAGCGGTACTCCTTGTCCGCGTCGATGGCGACGTCCGCG
>JBIKYW010000193.1:0-6140 GCA_044355055.1 Planctomycetota bacterium
ATCGGCGAGCAAGTCCTTCGGCTTTGCGTCGCCCGCGAGAGAAGGGTCGGGCAGCGACGCGATGCGCTCGATGGCTTGCTGCGAAGCGCTGTACTCGGGATCGAGCGCGAGGATCAGCTTGTGGACGCGGATCGCAGAGTGCGGCCGCAGCTCCTTCTCGTACTGCGCTGCGATCGGCTCCAGCGTGCCGATGAAGCGCGCGTTCATGCCGAAGAGCTCCGCGGCGGCGGGGTCGACGGCTTCGATGGCCTTGCGCAGGGGCTCAAGCTCGCTTTTCGCGCGCTTCTGTGCGATCGAGAGCCGCAGCTGCGTGTGGAGAGCGTAGACCTGCTCGTCGCGATCTCCTGCGGCGGCGGCCAGCTCTGCGCGCACGGCCCAAGCTTCGGTGGAGCGCGCGTCGCGCTCGAGCGCGCGCATCAACTGGGCGCGAGCCTTGTCGAGGTCTTTCGCGGCGAGTGCCTTCCGCGCGCCGTCGAGCGCCACCGAGAAGGGCGTCACCTCGGCGGCACGCGGTTGCGGAGCGGACTGGGGGAGCGCGAGCAGCGCGCACAGGAGGAGATGGAGGCTCATCGCGGCGAAACTCTGGGGCACGGATGCTAGTCGCTCGTCGCGGGGGCGGCCACGGCGACGGTGGACACCGCCGTGAAACCTCTGGCGCGGCCGGAGGTGACGGCTGAACCCGCTCCAATCGCTCGAATGCGCCGCGGGCTTCGCCTATCCTCGAGCGCCTCGACGATGGGCGATTCGCGCAGGATCTTCATGACGGGCGCCACGGGCATCGTGGGCCGCGCGTTGCTGCAGCGACTGGCGGGCGACAAGCGCTCGGCCGGGCGCAACATGCCCGACGTCACGGTGCTCTCGCGCAACGTGAGCGCATTCCCCGAGCCGCAGGTGCGGGCCATTCATGGCCGCATCACGGAGCCCGAGACATGGATCCGCGCGTTGGAGGGCTGCACGGAGTTCGTGCACATGGCGGCGCTGACGGGGAAGGCGCGCGCCGCGGACTTCGAGCGCGCGAACGTCGAGGGGACACGCAGCGTGCTCGAGGCGTGCAAGCGGGCCGGTGTGCGGCGTTTCCTGTTCGTGTCGAGCATCGCCGCGACCTACCCCGAGCACGACGCCTATCCGTACGGGCGCTCAAAGCTCGCCGCGGAAGCGCTGGTGCGCGCGAGCGGACTCGACTGGGCCATCGTGCGGCCGACGATCGTGATGAGCCGCCGCGCGAAGATCTGGCACTCGCTCGAAGGACTCGCTTCGCTGCCGCTCGTGCCGATGTTCGGGGGCGGCACCGTGAGCATCCAGCCGATTCACGCCGACGACCTCGCGCTGTGCCTCGAGGCCTGGCTCCAAGATCCATCGCTCGACCGCGCGGAGTACGAGCTGGGCGGGCCGGAGATCGTGACCTTTCGCGACTTCCTCGCGCGCATCCATCGCCGCAAGAAGGGCGGCTCGGCGCGCTTCGTGCCGCTGCCGGGTCGCGGGGCGATCGCGGTTCTCAAGCATCTCGAGAAGGTCCTGTGGCCCGTTCTGCCCATGAGCGCCGGCCAGCTCTACTCGTTCGTCTACGACAGCACGGCTCGCCCCAATCCTCTGGCGCAGCGCTTCCAGGCGCAGATGCGCAACGTCGACACCATGCTCGACGACCTGCTGCGCTATGGCTGAGCAAGCGACGCTGGAGCGGGAGTGCGATGTGTTCGCGCGCTACCTCGGCGCGAGCGCGGGGGATTCGTATGTGAAGGCGCAGTATGTCGCGGCGCACGCGGCGGGAGTCGTAGAACTCGCGGAGACGAGCGCGTTCCAGCGTCGTGTCGTGTCGCTCGCGAGCTCCGCACCTTGGAGTCTGCGGGCACTCGACGTCCATTCGCGCGTCTTCGCGAACGGTGGCCTGCTGCGACGCAAGCTGGTGCTCCTGCTCGCGATCTTGGAAACCCGCGCGCCCCACGACGCGGAACTCGACACTCCGAGTCCCGGTTCGACGCTGGGCATGTTCGCGCACATGGCGTGGCTAGGCGGTGTCTTCGTGTTCCTGCTCGTAGCGAGCACGCTCGCGCTTGCACCCGTGGCTCTGCTCTGGCGGATTCGGGGTCCCAAGTGAAGCGCCTCATCGTCGTCGGTTCGGGCGCGAGCGGAGTGCATTTCGCACAGTCGGCGCTCGAACTTGGCGCGCAGGTCACGATGCTCGACGTCGGACGGGTGGCGCCAGCGCCGGTGCTCCCTGAAGCGAGCTTTGCGCGTTTCAAGCGCGAGCACGACGATCCCGCGGGCTATTTCCTGGGCAAGCGCTTCGAAGGCGTGCTCTTTCCGGGTGCGAAGGGCGAGTACTACGGATTCCCGCCCCACAAGGGCTTCATCTTCGCCTCGCACGAGCGCTTCGCGCTGCGCGCGCAGGGCTTCGATCCGCTGCACAGCTTCGCGCGCGGTGGACTCGCCGAAGCGTGGACGGGCGGCGCATTTCCGTTTCACGAACGCGAGCTCACGGACTTTCCGATCTCGGTGCAGGAGCTGCAGGCTAGCTACGGAGTCGTCGCCGGTCGGATCGGAGTGAGCGGTGCTGCGGACGATCTAACGCGCTTCACGCCGGTGCACGAGCACCTCGCCGCCCCGCTCGCGCTCGATGAACACTCGCGCTTGCTCGAAGAACGCTACGCACGCAAGCGCTCGCGACTGAATGGAGAGCTTCGGACATGGCTCGGTCGGACCCGTTCGGCGGTGCGCGCGGAGGACACCGAGGAGCGTCATGGCTGCACGAAACTTGGACGTTGCCTCTGGAGCTGTCCGCGCGAGGCGCTCTACACACCGTCGCTCACGCTCCGTTGGCTGCTGCGCCACGAGAACTTCACCTACCTCGACGGTCGCTACGTGACGCGCGTCGAAGCCGACGCTTCCAATCGAGTGCGGCGTGTTCATGCCGTCGAGCTCGCGAGCGGCCGCGCGGAGACGTTCGACTCCGACACCATCGTGCTCGCGGCTGGGACGCTCGCCTCCGGAAAGCTGTTTCTCGACTCTCTGCGTGCGCACGGCGGCAGCGCACCGGCGCTTCGCGGCTTGATGGACAACCGCCAAGTCCTCGTGCCGTTCGTGAACCTTGGAATGCTGCGAAGACGCTACGAGCCCGATTCGTACCAGTACCACCAGCTTGCGCTCGGGATCGAGCGCGACGATCCGCGGCACTACGTACACGGCTTGATCACGACGCTCAAGACCGCGCTCATTCACCCGATCGTGCAGAGCGTGCCGCTCGATCTCCGCAGCGCGCTGTGGATCTTCCGCAACGCCCATGCTGCGCTCGGGATCGTGAACGTCAACTTCCACGACGAGCGACGCGACGAGTGTGGCATCGAGCTCGAGGTGCACGGCGATTCGACTCGCCTTGTCGTGCGCTACGAGCCGTCGCGCGAAGAGCCCGAGCGCATGCGCACCGCGCTTTCGACGGTGCGGCGAGCGCTCTGGCAGCTCGGCTGCGTCGTTCCGCCCGGCATGGCGCACGTAAGGCCCATGGGAGCGAGCGTGCACTACGCGGGCACGCTGCCGATGAGTGCCGAGCGTCGCGCGCTCACCACCTCGCCCGTAGGCGAGAGCCACGACATCTCGGGGTTGTACTTCGCCGATGGCTCGACGTTCCCGTTCTTGCCGGCGAAAAATCTCACGTTCACGCTGATGGCCAATGCCGACCGGATCGCGCGCCACGTCGCGAGGTCGTGACGAGAGCGGAGCTTCTTGCCATGCTCGTGGCGTGAGGAACAACGCTTCGAGGGCCTGGCGTCGCGTGTTGCTCGCGCTCTGCGCGGGGGCGCTCGTCGTGGGCGCGTGGTGGGCTCTGCGAGATCGCACCAAGGACGACGCGGCTGCGGCGGGCGGCGCGAGTCGCTCCGAGGCGACCGCTGAGCGCGTTGCGTCTGCGGTGGCGAGAGAAAGCGAGGCGACGGAGCATCAGCCGCCGGAGGTGCGAGTCGAGCCGACCGCGTCGGACTCTGCGCGAAGCTCGACTTGGGCGCACGTCTTCCTCGAAGGCAACGTGAGCGGCGTCGACACCACCTCTAGCCGCGCGGTGCTCATCGTGCGACCTTCGCTGCCCGGCGAGGGCGCGCAGGGAGTCGCTACGAGTCAGGCGAAGTGGGGAAACGTCGACGGGAACGGCCATTTCCGCGTGGACATCTCGACGTGCTTTCCGCGCGACGCAGAGGAACTGGTCCGAGAGCTTCACGTGCAGGTCTCGTCGGACGAGCGCATGCCGTATCAGCGTGTCGTCGCGGTTCCTCTCACGCGCGCGGAGCTCGAGCGTGGCGGCGAGCTCGTGATTCCCGTCGAACTCGCGGTTCCGGCGCTCTGCGATGTCGAAGTGGACGTCGCGACGGCGGATGGCGTCGCTGCGGAAATCTCCTTGGCGGCGCTCGCCGACGCGTCAGGTCGACCCGGAGTGGAGCGGCAGCTTGCGTATCTCAACGATCCGCAGGCGGAATCGCGCTTCTCGTTCGAGCTGCCCTGCGAAGAAGCGAGCTACTTCGTCGCGTTCGCGCCAGGGTTTCGCCCTGCGACCCTGCGAGTCGAAGCGGGGCGCCGGAGCGCGCGTGTCGAGCTCACACGCGGTCGATCGATCGCTGTCCGAGTCCGCGGTCTCGATGCCCGAACTGCCGCCTCGATCTACGCGCGGCCTCTGCCACCGCGCGACGAGCGGATGGTGGGTTCGCGTCAACTCGCGTGGATCGACGGTGCCTTCGAGGAGGCGCTTTTGCACGCTCGCTGCGAGAACGACGGGAACGCAGCCTTCATGGGCCTTGCTCCAGCGCAGGCGTATCTCTGCGAGTTGCGCGTGGACGGGGGAGTGGTGCCACCGATCCAGCTCACGCTCGCCGCAGGCGCCGATTCGTTGGAGTTCGACCTCGCGCTCGCTTCGCTCTCGGTGACCATGCCGTCGAAGGTCGCCTCGCGGGACATCGAGCTTGCGATCGCCTCCCCCGAAGGCTCCGAGCGTACGTGTCGTCTGACTCTGCCGCTTCAGGGGCCCTATTGGATTCAGGCGCCGCGCGGGGCTCGGGTCCGCGCGTTGGGCGCGAGCGGTGAAATCCTCGGCGAGGTGCTGGTGGGCGAAGGACCGCGCGCCGAGCTAGTGCTCCGCGGCGCGAACGCCCGCTGATCGTCCGGCTCAGGCCCGCGCGGGCTTGTTGCGCAAGTCGAGGGCGAGCGCGATCGGACCGATCAGCGCGAGCGAGAAGATCGCGGGCGCGATGTCGAAGGGTGCCGCCCACGCCATGTGGAAGTCGTTGGCGAGGCGCAGGGCGCATTCCATCAGCGCGATCAGGATGACCACCTTGATGCGCCCGCTGCGCGTGCTCACCGTCGTGCGCGGATCGGTGAGCATGAAGAACATCAGCATCTGGTACATCGGACCCGTCACGGGCGCGAGCTCGGTCAACGGATGCGAGCCCGTGATCGCGCAGCGCAGGAGCGCGAGCAAGCTGAAGCTCACGAGGTACGTGAACGTGATGTGGAGGAGCTTCGCGCGCTTCACCACGATCAGGCCGATGCTCCAGATCAAGCCGACGGTCCACAGCTCGTTGCCCCACTCGTGCCCAAGGATCGTGATCGATGCGGGCGCCGCGAGCAGCATGAAGCTGATGGCGAAGTTGGTCGGGTTCCAAAGGTGCCGTCCGCGGTACATCAGCACGTACTTGGACGTGATCGCGATCGCGGACGCGAGGAAATAAGGCCACAGGCCGCCTTGCGGCTTGAGCAGGATCACCACGGAATTGCCCGCGATGTATGCCGAGAGGACGCTCGGCCACTCGCCGCGCAGGAGGCGCGAGAGGAAGGCCTCGAACAGCATCGCGGTCGAGAGCGAGACGATTAGCACCGCGTAGTCGTCGATGAAACCGATGCCCGTCAGCGGATAGCTCTTGAGGATCTGGAAGCGCCACTGTCCGAGCACGAGGAACAAGGTGACCAGCGCACTCACCATGTGCTGGGGCTTGAGTCCCGCCCAGAAGCCACGCGGTGCGGCGGGCGTGTTCGGCATCATCGCGGTGGCGGTCGTCATGGTGCGGGCTCCTCGATCACGTGCAAGCGGTTGAGGTCGAGCGCGGCCAGAACTTGCACGCGCCCCGAAGGCCAGCGTACGCGAGCGGAGTCGATCGCGGTGGCGG
>JBIKYW010000194.1:0-6110 GCA_044355055.1 Planctomycetota bacterium
CTTCGAGACGTGCGAGATCGACGGAAATCCCTCCCGGGAGCTCTAGGCGCGGCGGGGGAGCCGAGTCGAGCGCGCGGCGGCGGAAGCGGGCCTCGACGCGGGCCACGAGCTCGCGCGGCGAGCAGGGCTTCGAGAGATAGTCGTCGGCCCCGGCCTCGATCGCGCGAATCACGGCGTCCTCTCCGCCGCCGAGCGCGGTCAGGATCAGCACGCAGGTATCGCTGCGGAACTTGCGCAGCTCCTTGAGCACGTCGATGCCATTCAGCCCCGGGAGCATCAGATCGAGCAAGACGAGGTCGTAGTGCTTTTGCTTCAGAAGCTCGACCGCCTTCCGGCCCTCGTGCACGACGTCGGCTCGAAACCCTGCGTGGGCGAGCGCGTCGCGGAAGCCGAGTGCGAGGTCGACCTCGTCTTCGACGATCAGGAGGTCGTGGGACAGAGTCGGAGTGGTCACGTCGGGGCGGGAAGTGGGCTGGCTGGCGGGCTGGGGCACGGGCGATCCTTCGGGCTTGCGTGGCGCGTGGCTCGCATCAGGGTAGCGGCCTCGGGTGGCGGAGTTACGGGCCCCGTGCGGCCCTGTGAGCGGGATTTCGCGCACTTTCGCCCTCGGCGCGTCGCTTGCGCGGGCGAATCACAGTCCGCGATACCACTCGGGGCGGAAGGGAGCCTGCTCGGGATGTGCGAGGACCCCGTCGAGGGCGGCGAGCAGCTCGTGCTTGTGCCGGGGGAGCGTGCCGTTGACCGCGAGGTAGTTGCTCGCGTGGTTCGAGCGGAAGACCGCTCCGGAAAGCTCGAGACCGCCGACGAACTCGCGCAGCTCGCGCGCGAGCTCGAGCGGCGACAGCTCGTCGACCTCGCCGCGCTGCGCCTCCTCGTACAGCGGAGTTCCCTCGACCGGCGTCATTACCAGCGTGCTGACGAAGCGCGGGTCGATCGCGTTGATCACGCGGGCGCTCTCGCGTGCGTGCTCGAGGCTACCGGCACGTCCACCGGCGCCGAGCAGGATCATGGTCGAGAGCTTCACCCCCGCGTCGTGCGCCTTGCGCGCGACACGAATCATCTCGGCCGCATCGACGCCCTTGCGAAGCCGCAGCAGCACGTCGTCGTGCCCGCTCTCGACGCCGAGGTAGTAGAGCGACAGGCCGCGTTCCCGCAGCGAGGTCATCTCCTCGACGGAGCGCACCGCGAGCGCCTGCGGGCTCGCATAGCAGCTCACGCGACGCAGATCGGGGAAGGCTGCCTTGAGGCGCTCGAGCAGCGCACCGAGGAACGCGCTCTTCGCCATCAGTGCGTCGCCGTCCGCGAGGAAGACCTTCGTGACCGGACCGAGGTGCGCACGCGCCCAGTCGATCTCGCGCTCGAGCTCTTCGAGCTTGCGTACGCGGAAGCGCTTCTCGCGGTACATCGCGCAAAACGTGCACTCGTTGTACGAGCAGCCGATGGTCGCCTGCAGGATCAGGCTGTCCGCTTCCGAGGGCGGGCGATAGAGCGTGCCTTCGTAGTGAATCATCGCGCCAAGAGCCCGTTCTCGAACAGCGCCTGACCGATCCACTCCGGCAGTCGTGCGAGCTGCGCGGCGCTCAGCTCGCGCTCGCCGAGCTCCGCGCGGGCCTCGTCGAGCTTGCCCGCGGCGGCGCAGGCTCCCGCAAACTCCAGCGACAGCGCGAGGGGCGCCAAGCTCCCATCGCGCGGAGCGAGACAGCGCTTCGCCTGACGGTAGCTGCGCAGGGCATCGTCGAAACGGCCGCTCGCGCCGTGATCGCGCGCCCAAAGCACGTGCGCCGCGCCTTCGAGCGCGACGCGACCCTCTTCGTCGAGGGGCGAGTCGACCTCTCTTCCGAGCGCGTAGGCGAGCTCCGCACCGAGCTTCGCATAGCGTGGATCGACGCGCGCGAGCAGCTCGAAGCCCCGCTCGATGCGCAGCTCGCGGAGCGCGGAGTTCGCGTACGAGCGGAACGCCGCCTTTGCGTCCGCACCGCTTGCAGCGAGCCGCGCATCGACCTGCGCCAGATCTCCGAACAGCGCATGCATACGTGCGAGATTGAGCTGCACTGTCTTGTGTCCGGGGTCGAGTGTGCGCGCATGTTCGAGTGTCTCGATCGCACGCGCGCCTCGGTCGGTGCGCGCGAGCGCGATGGAGAGCTGGATCAGTGCTTCGACGTTGTGCGGCCTGACGAGCAGCACCTCTTCCCACGCCGCGACGCTGGGCTCCGCGTCTTTGCCTTGCGAGTTCGCGTCTGCCGCGCGCGCGACCACCGCGCGTGCGACCGGAGAGTCCTCGCAGACTTCCAGCGCGAGCTGTGAAAAGGCCGGATTCGACGTCGCGACGAACTGCGCGATCGCACGACCGTGCCAAGCCATCGACCAAGCTCGGGCGAGGTTCGAAGCGACGAGCGCGATCGCGAGCAGCACGAGCACGCGACGCTTCCATGTATCGAGGCCCGGTATCGGATCGTGGTCGACGGCGAGCAGGACACCGAAGAGCGCAAACGCAGCGGAAGAGGCCGCTGGATTCCAGAGCAAGGGCTCGCGCAGGAGCGCGTTCGCAAGGATCGCGAGGGCTGCGATGCCCAGAGGCGCGCGAACGTCGTCCTCGCTCGAGCGTGCACAGCGCCATGCTGCGACACCGACGCACGCGAGAAACGCGAGCCAAAAAAGTCCCCCGAGCCAACCCGAGTCCACGAAACCCTGCAGGAGATCGCTGTGCGCGTGCTCGACCTCGGTCTCTGCCTGAGGCAGCGTGCGCTCGTGGGTGGAGAGCTCGATCTCACGCACGTCTCGGAACGGCGGATAGGCTGCTTGGAACTGGCCATGCCCCGCGCCGAGGGCTCCGTGCGCTGAGATCATCGTCGGCAGCGAGCCCCATAGGAGCTTTCGCACTGCGAATCCGCCGATGTCGCCGGGTGCGTTTTCCGCGGCGCGCGTCGAGGCGGGAAGCGGAGCATGGGGGACGAGTCGACCGCCCGCGAACAGAACGGCACAGCCGACTGCGAACAAGAGCGCGAGCTTGCGCTCGTTGCGAAGCGAGAGGGCGAGTACGCCGAGCGCGATCGCGAAGCTCAGTGCACCCGCGAGCACCGGCGCCGCGCCGACGTAGAACGCGTAGGCCACCGCCGCGAGTGCCCCGATCCAGCGCCAAGGCCCTTCCTGTCGCAGGGCGAGCCACGCACCGACGCCAGCGCCGAGGAGCGCGGCCTCGGACGTCGAGCCCGTGTTGCCGAGCGCGCCTGCGAAGCCCTGCGTGCCGTCGAGCAAGGCCGTCAGCGTGGTGAGCAGGGAGAGCAGCACGAGTCCTCGCGCGAGAGCGATGCGCCCGTCGCGACCGAGGCTCGCACCGCCGACGAGCGCAGTGAGCGACACGGCTGCGAGCAAGATCGCGCGGCTTGCACCGAAGGTGTCGGAAGGCGGCGAGATTTGCAGCGCGAGCCAGCCGCACAGCGCGTAGCCGAGGTAGGTCCAGACGTGCCGGAGCGAGGGCTTCGCTCGCCGCGTGATCAAGAGCGTGATCACCAGCGTCGACGTCACGGCCGCGACGCCGGTCCCCGTCGGGATCGGGAAGGGATCGCCGACGATCGGGGACAGGGCTCCGGGCCAGACGAGGAACAGAAACGGCACGAGAAGCGCCAGCGCCAGCGCTTGGTCGACGAGCTTCCTGAGGAAGTGGTGCGGATCGAGGCGGGCGTCCATGCGGTGCGCAGCCTACGGCGAGGCGCCCCTTGGCCGCCACGGCGAACCACGGGGCGCGCTCGGCGCTATCCTTGGTTCCACAGGACGAACGCGTGGCCCGCTTTCATTTGGAAGAAGAGTTCGAGCGCTTCCGCGATGCGGGCGACCTCCGCGCGCTCGCACGAGTGTTCGACGAGGCCGCGCCGCAGCTGCTCTCGGTCGCAAGGCACCTCGCGCCAACGCGATCCGATGCGGAGGACTTGCTGCAGGCGAGCTTTGTCGTCGCGATCGAACGCGCAGCGACGTGGGATCGGACGCGAGCCTTGCTGCCGTGGCTGCTCGGCATCGTTGCGATGGAGGCTCGCAGGGCTCGCGCGCGCGCGCAGCGGGAGCCGGATCCGGCGCGGCTCGAGCTGCGCGAGTCCGTCCAGCCCTTCCAAGAGCTCGTCGGTCGCGAGGTGCGTGTCGCTGTTGAAGCGGCGCTCGCGCGACTCCCGCGAGACTACGCCGAGATCGTTCGACGTCACCTGATCGAGGGCACTGCGCCCGCACAGCTCGCGGTCCAGCTCGGACTCACGCAGGGCAATGCTCGCACGCGACTTCACCGTGGTCTGCGGATGATGCGCGAGAGAATGCCCGATGGCTTCGCGGGAATCGGCGTGTGGATCTGGTGCCACTGGACGGGTCCGCACGCCGTGCGTCGACCCGTGCTCGCGCGAGCGGCGAAGATCACGGGCGGCAGCGTGCCGGTGGCCTTCGGGAGTCTCGCCGTGCTCGCGCTCGCGTTGTTGACTCCTCTGGCTCTCGCGGTGCCGTTCTTGTTGCGCGACGCGGATCCCCGCGCCGAAGACGTCGCCACGATCGCAGCGTTCGATCGCGCGCCCGCCACGCCGGTCGAGACGTCTCTCGCGACGGAGCGCTCCCTCCCCGCGGTCTTGCCGCTCACGCGCTTGCTCCCTATGAAGCCCGTGGATCGAGTCTTCGGTCGCCTCCTGTTGCACGACGGCACGCCCGCGATCGGCGGGGTGGTTCAGGTTCATCGTCTGGGTACATCCTCCGAGCCACAGGAATCAAAGAGCGTCGCGACGGATTCCGATGGAGCTTTCGAGGTCGAGCTCACCACCGAACTCGGCGAGTCGATTCGCGTCCAAACCAGTGTCCCCGAGCATGCGGTCGGTCGCTGGTGGTTCCGTTCGCTGGAGCGAGGCTCGCGCTTCGATCTCGGCGACGTCCGTCTCGAACGTGCGCACAGCGTCCGCGTCCGCGTCGTGACGCCGAACGGCGAGCCGCTCACCGACGGCTGGACGGTGGCTGCTTCCATCGCGCCGCTGCGGCCCGACGTCGGAATCGAAGGTTATTTCCTGCGTGCGATCCCCGATGCGCTCACCGGTATCGGTTGGATCGACGGAGTGCCCCTGCGCAGCGTGAAACTTGGTGCGACGCACCAGAGTGGCGAGCTCCTGCACTTCACGCCCTACGACGTGGAGTCGCGCGCGGAAGTGATCGAGCTCGTCTACTCGGGTGCCGACCTCTCCCGTCGCGTCTCCGTGCGCTTCCAGCCTCCGAGGGGTGTGCCGTGGATGCCAGCGCTGGAATCGCTCCGCCTCGAATGCGCGGCGGGCTTGAAGCACGAGCCGATCCGTCCGAGCGCGCGGCTCTCGTCGGTGGAGTTCGAGGACGTGGATCGCGCGCCGCACACGCTGCATGTCGCCGATCTCCGCTACGAGCGCGTCGAGCGACGCGCGCTCCAGCCGGGAGGCGCCAGCGTGCCCATCGAGTTGATCGGCAACGCGCGGGTTCGGGTCACGCTGGCGACACCGGATGCGAAGACGTTGGCAAGAGCTTGGACGCTGCGCTTCGACGGCGAACTCGAGGGCACTGCGGGACGCAGCTCCGTGTGGTCCGAGGGTGCGGAGTTTCCGCGCGACGGTCTCGAGGTCGCCTGTCCTCCGGGAGACTGGCGCTTCTCGCTGAATTTCGAAGGGAAGTTGCCGCGGCGGCTGGAGGTGCGCGACCTGCGCCCCGAGGAGCGCCGAACGCTCGTGATCGAGCTCGAGGAAGGTGCCGCCCGCCACGAGCTTGCGGGGCGCGTGATCTCGTCGGAGGAGTTCCGCCCGGAGCGGCCGCTCGTCACGCTCACGCGCGGCCCGCGCGCGGGCCACGGACTCGGAATCGAGTCGCGCGTCGTCGATCGTCAGGGATCCGTGCCCGCGCTCGATGCGTCGGTGCGAGCCGACGCCGACGGCGAGTTCTCCTTTGCCGGACTCGAGCCGGGCACGTGGACGGTCGAGACTCGCTGGAGCCCTTGGCTCGCGGCCGCGCGCACCGTGCAGCTCCCTTTGGCCGAGCCCGTCGAGCTCGCGATTCCGCCCCACGGGACGGTGACGGGCCGCGTGCTCGCTCCCGCAGGACGCAAGTTCGAAAACGCGCGCTTGATCGTCGGC
>JBIKYW010000195.1:0-6103 GCA_044355055.1 Planctomycetota bacterium
AGCTCCTTCTCGAAGACGCTCTCGGATTCGTTGCGCATCTCCGCGATCGTCTCGTTCAGCGCCGACTGCGCCGCGCGCCGCGTGAAGGACTCGAGCTTGCGCTCGATCATCGCCTCCGCCTGCGCCGCCGCGGCCGCGCGCAGCGCGCGATTGCCCTCGGCCGCCGCGCGCAGCTTCTCCATGTCGATCACCTCGACGCGCGCGTCGTCGATCGGCTCGACGTCGCGCGGCACTGCGAGATCGACCGCCAGCAGGGGCTTTCCGAGCGGTGCCTGTGCCGCGAGTTCGAGCAGCTTCGCGCGAACGAACACGTAGCCGGGCATCGACGTCGCGGTGATGAGAACGTCGAAGCCGCTGCGGGAGGCGAGCAGCTCGTCGAGCTGGGTTGCCTGAGCTCCGCACGTCGCCGCCAGCCGCTGCGCGCGCTCCAAGGTGCGGTTCGCGACGAGCGCGATCTTCACCCCGTGATCCGCGGCGTTCTTCACGACCAGCTCGGCCATCGCGCCCGCGCCGACGAGTGCGACACGCGGCATCGAGTTCGCGAAGCGACGCGCGATCTCCTCGAGACCGATGCTGACGACCGACACCGGGATGCGCGAGAGCTCCGTGTCCGTGCGCACTTGCTTGCCCACTTGGAATGCGTGCTCGAAGAGCCCGCCGAGCAGACGCCCGACGAGTCCCGCGCGCTCGCAGCGCGCGTGTGCGTCGCGCACCTGCGCGAGGATCTGGTCTTCGCCGAGCACGACCGAGTCGAGCGAGCACGCGACGCGGAAGAGATGCCGCACCGCCGCCGAGCCCATGTGCACGTGCATGCGCGCGCGCACCGGATCGCCCTCGGCGAGCCCGAGCCGTCGCGCGACACACTCGCGGTCCGCTGCCTCCGGCAGGTGGCCAAGCTCGCGCGCGAAGATCACCTCGACGCGGTTGCAGGTCGTGAGCAACACGAGCTCGCTCGCACCGAGCTCGTCGGCGAGCTCGCGCGCGCATAGCTCGAACTGCTCGGGCGACGGCCGCTGGAGGCGCTCGAGCCCCGCGACGTCGGTCTCCTGCAGCGACAGGCCCACGATCCCTATGCGTTCCATGGCGAGCGCAGATTAGGCCGGTCGGATGGGGGCTCTGTCACCGCTCTGTCACAGGACGAAAAAGTCTGCCTCGGCCGCGCGCTCGCCGGAAAACCCCTCCCGGCTCGAGGATCGGAGCAGACGCCCGCTGAAGGTCCGACCGCGCGGCTGCTACGCTCTCTGCGCCATGCATCCGATCGGAGTGCTGCTCGTCAACGTCGGCTCCCCCGACGCGCCGGAAACTTCCGCCGTGCGCCGCTACTTGGCCGAGTTCCTCGGCGACCCCGCCGTGGTGCGGCTCCCACGCTGGTTCTGGCTGCCGCTCCTGCACGGAATCATCCTGCCGATTCGCGGCCCCAAGAGCGCGGCGCTGTACCGCAAGGTCTGGACGAGCGAGGGCTCGCCGCTGATTACGCTCTCTCAAGCCCAAGGCCGCGGCCTCGCCGCCGAGCTTGGCGACGGCTACCGCGTCGAGGTCGCGATGCGCTACGGCAACCCCTCGATCGAGTCCGCGCTCGAGCGCCTCGCCGCGGCGGGTTGCCGCGATCTGATCCTCGCGCCGATGTTTCCGCAGTACAGCGGGACGACCAGTGGCACCGTGGTCGACGCCGTCCGCGCGGCCCGTGCCCGCCGGGGCGAGGGCGAGCCGCTCGTCGTCAGCGCCTTCTTCGACGACCCCGACTACATCGCCGCGCTCGGCCACAGCGTCCGCTCGCGCGTGAACGACGCCGAGGTCGATCACTACGTGTTCAGCTTCCACGGCATCCCGCTGCGCTACGTCACGGCGGGGGATCCGTACCGCGAGCACTGCGAGCGCACTGCCGCGGCCCTCGCCAAGGACCTCGGCCTCCCCAAGGAGCGCTGGACCCTCGTCTACCAGTCGCGCTTCGGTCGCGAGGAGTGGCTGCGGCCTTACGCGGCCGAGGCCGTGCCCGAGCTCGCCAAGGCGCACAAGCGCGTCGTCGCGGCCTGCCCAGCCTTCACCACGGATTGTCTGGAGACACTGGAGGAGGTGCGCATGGAGCTCGGCCACGACTTCCGGGAGGCCGGTGGGCAGAGCTGGACGGTCGTGCCGTGCCTGAACGACGATCCGCAGTGGCTGCGGGCGCTCGCGGGGCTCGTCCGGCGCCGCCGCGTGCCGGCTCCGCTGCCCTGATGGCGCCCGCGGTGCGCCGCCGCCGGCCTGAAATGCAACTTCCTTATTCTGGCACGCGCTGCGTGCATTCTTGTTCGCCTCCGCGGGGCCCCCGCGGGCCTCTCAGCGGGCGCACGGCCGCCTCTCGCCCGATAGAAATTGTCGTGCGCGCGTCGTAGGAAACGGTCGGCATGAAAACCCTGCTCCTCGCCCTCCTCGCCGCCTGCCTCGCGAGCTGCTCGACCTTCTACGACGCCCGCTTCGCTCCCTCGCCGCTCGAGGTGAAGCTCGCCGATAGCGAGGTCTCCGGCCTCGAAGGCCGCGCGCTGATCTCCGTGCTCGGGGTGCGCCGGCCCGACCGCGAGACCGGCCGTCCCGCGCAGGTCGAGGTGATGATGCGGTTCGAGAACGAAGGCAGCGTGCCGTTCTCGCTCGACGCGGGCTCACTCCAACTCTCGACCGCGGACCTCTTCACGCTGCCCGCCGGCGAGCTCGTCCCGCAGGTGCCCGAGCCCGTCGAGCCCGGCGGTGCGCGCGAGGTGGCGGTGACGTTCCCGATCCCGCCTTCGAAGAGCTTCTACTCGCTCGATTGGCGCGGGCTGAACCTGCGCCTCATCCTGCGTTACGCCGAGCGTCGCAAGTTGGTCAGCGCGAGCTTCGAGCGCCTCTCCTACTACCCCTACGGCTACGGCTATGGCCCGTACTACTCGATGGGCTGGGGCTACGGGGGCTGGGGCTACGGCGCGTGGGGGTTCTGGGGCGGCGGGGCGCATGTGCGCTGCCAACCCTATGTCGGTCCGTTCCGCGGCTACTGAGCGCGCGACTTACAGGAGCCCGAACACGACCGCCGCGAGGGCGAGCCAGAGGACCATTCCGAGCGCGCGCTGGAAGCGGAGCTGCTGGCGCGCGGCGCCGGCGAACGACACGAGGGGGCGTTGAGTCGTGGTCACTGCCGGCAAAGTACGAAGGAACCCGCGGCTTCGTTTCGGATCCTTCTCCGATTTTTCAGCAATCCCACAAACGAGCCTCATTTCCCGCGGATGGTTCTCCTCGGCGCAAACGCCATGATGGGAGCCGACACCGGTGAACCGCACGACACCATGGAAGCCAAAGAGATCGAGATCGCTTGTCCCTGCTGCTCCACTCGCCTGACCGTGGACGTACGCACTTCGACGGTGCTGCGCGCGCGCAAGCCCGAGGAGCTCGACACCACCGGCAAGCCCAAGCTCGGCGAGAAAGACTGGAGCGACGCGCTCGGCCGCGTGCGCTCGCGCAGCGACGAGGCTCCGGGGAAGCTCGACGAACTCCTCGCCAAGGAGCGCGACAAGCGCTCGCGGCTCGACGACCTCTTCAAGGCCGCCAACGACAAGCTCAAGCAGCAGGACGAGGAGTAGCGCGCCGTGTTCGTGTCCTTGATCGCGATGGTCGTTGCACTCCAAGCCGAGGGTGGGCCCCTCGAGTCGCTGACGGTGCTCTCCGCGGGCGGCCTCTATCGAGCCGAGATCGCGCGCGCCGCGGGGCAAGAGCGCGTGCCCGACGCCCTCGCGCGCTGGCGTCTGTCTGTGTTCACCGAGCCGCCGCTCGAGCACGGCGAGCCTCTTTGGAGTGTCACCTACCCGCACCGCACGACCCCGCGCGTGCACCTGCTCTCCGACGACGGACGCTCGTTCGTCACCGTCGAGCGCGACTACGGCGAGGCCCGCGGCCTGGTCACCGTCTGGCGCTCCGGCGAGCGCCTCGCCGAACTCTCCGCGACCGAGCTCGGCCTCGACCGCGGCCGCTCCAAGCGTCGCGCCGACGGCGCGTGGCTCTCGGACTCCGCGCCGCCGCGCATGGAGTGGGGCGAGACCTCGCTCGGGCCCCAGCCCTACCTCACGCTCGTCACTTCCGAGGGCGAGCGACGCTACGTCGAACTCGCGCGCGGGGCGGTGCACGCCGCGCTCGGCGAGGTGAGCGAGCCGTGGGCCGAGCCGCCGGCGTCGCGCGACGGCAAGCCCGGCCTGCAGGTCGCGCTCACCGACCGCTGCACGCTTCCGCGCTCGATCCACTGGGGTGAGACGCTCGAAGTCTCCGTGCGCGGCCACCACGCCACGCCCAACTGGATGTTCGTCGGCTTCGAGCTCACGCGCGACGCCGAAGATCCTGCGACGCTGGTCCTGACACCCGTGTCCGCTCCGCCTCCGCTCGGCACGGTGCAGGCCACGGTGCTGCAGGAGTTCAGCTCCGTCGCGCGCGTCCGCGGGCTGATGCCCGGCTCGTACCGGCTGCGCATCGAGCGCTTCGTGCGCCCCGACGATCGCTTCGAGTTCGAGGTCCTGCCCGCGCGTCCGTACGTCGAGCTCACGCGCAAGGGCGGCTTCGCCGGCATCGAGCAGTCGCTGCGCGTCTATCCCCATGGCGTCGTCGTCGACGACTGGAAGAATCCGCCCCGCGATCCGGCCCGCACCTATCGCATGCTCTCGATCGGCGAGGCCGAGCGCGTCGTCGACGCGGCCCGCGCCATCCGCTCGGGCAACCGACCGCGCTCCACCACGGGCGCCGACTTCTTGCGCTGCCGCATCACGGTCTGGGACGACCAAGGCACGCGCGCGATCGAGTTCGACGACGTCACCGCGCTCCCCGCCGAAGCGCAGCTCCTCACGCTGCTCGTGCGCTAGATTCTCTGTCCACAGCCATGAACACGACACTCGACTACCGCATCGACGGGGATGACTTTCAGTACGTGCAGGTGACGCTGCCGCAAGACCACGCGGTGCGCGCGGAGCCGGGCGCGTTCGTGTGGATGGAGCAGGGCATCGAGATGGAGACGTCGACGGGCGGCGGGCTCCTCTCGGGTCTCAAGCGCATGATCGGCGGCGAGAGCTTCTTCGTCACGACGTTCACCAACCAAGGCGGCAAGCCCGCGACCGTCGCCTTCGCCGCGCCCTATCCGGGCAAGGTGATCCCGATGGACCTCTCGCAGGGCACCCTGCTCTGCCAGCGCGACTCATACCTCTGCTCGACCACCGACGTGCAGATCTCCGTCGCCTTCACGCGCCGCTTCGGCGCGGGCCTCTTCGGCGGCGAGGGCTTCATGCTGCAGCGCCTCGAAGGCCGCGGCACCGCCTTCGTGCACGCCTCGGGCTCCGTCGTCGAGCGCCGTCTCTCCGCCGGCGAGACCCTGCGCGTCGACACCGGCTGCATCGTCGCCATGGACGAGGCCGTCGACTACGACATCCAGATGGTGCGCGGCGTGAAGAGCTTCCTCTTCGGCGGCGAAGGCTTGTTCTTCGCCGTCCTCCGCGGTCCCGGCCGCGTCTGGCTCCAGACTCTGCCCTTCTCCCGCCTCGCCACCCGCATGATGGCGGCTTCCGGGGAAGGCGACGACTAGCGCATCCGATCCGCGCCGCGCGCGCCCGTCCTCGCGCGGCTCCGCATCGACTCAGCTCTCGCCGAAGGCCGCGCGCACGTCGTCGCGGTTCAGGGTGAGCAGCGCCCAGATGCCGAAGGCGATGCCGAGGCCGCAGCAGCACTGCGTGGGGATCATGGCGGCGACGGCGGCAGCGATGCAGAGGCCGCGGCTGCGCAGCTGCATCATGCGGATCGCGCCGAAGGCCACGAGCGGCCAGACGCAGAGATTGAGGATGGCGAGCAGGAGGCCGAGCGTCGAGCTGCCGCTCAGCATGGCCTCGACGAACGGCGGGATCTCCTCGCCTCGGTCGCGCATCTGCTGCAGAACGTCCCCAAACATCGCTTTGTTGAGGGCGCTGCTCGCGAGGCCCACGAGGCTGGCCGCCTCGCCGAGTGCGGCGAGGACGAGGAGCGCGATCGCGGGGGCCTTGACCTTGGACTGCACGGCGGGATCGACCATGGGGGAAGCTCCGTGGTGGGAGACGCGAGCGGGCGGAAGCGACAGGCGACGTTAGCG
>JBIKYW010000196.1:0-6101 GCA_044355055.1 Planctomycetota bacterium
CGAGTTCGGCTCGCCCTGCATGAACTTGTGCAGGTCGTAGGTGCCGCTCATGCAGATCGCGAGGCGGAAAACGTCGGGGTGGCGGCACGTCGCGGCGAGCGCCTGATACGCGCCAATCGATGCGCCGGCGGTGACGATCTCGGCCTGTGGCGCGCGGCAGTCCTTGCGGATCAGCGGGACGAGCTCGTGGTAGACGAAGGCGTCGAAGCGTTGCTGCGCTCGCGCCGCGTGGTCGACCTTGTTCGACTCCGCCAAGAGCGCCTGCCCTGCCGTCGAGTCACACGAGTAGATCTTGATGCGCTTCTGCTCGAGCAGGTGCTTGAGCACGTCGATCATCCAGAAACGCTCGATTTCTTCGGCGTCTCCGCCAGCCGTGGGGAAGAGCAGCACCGGAGTGCCCTCCTCGCCCCAACGCACCACCTTGATCTCGCGGCCCAAGCGCTCGGAGCGCCATGTCTCAGTTGCCTTCGCCATGGCTACTTGCGTGCTGCGCTCTTCTTGGGCGCCGACTTCGGTGCCTTGGTCTCGCTCTTCGACGCAGCGCGCTCGGCCGCGTCTTCGTGACGCCAGAGCTGGAGTTCGTTCCAGAAGTGCTCGGTGAACGTGTCCCACTCGTGCTTGGGGAACAGCGCCTCGACCTTCGTGCGCACGGCGTGCCGCGCGCGATCGGTTCCGAAGAACTCCCACGCGACTTCGTCGAGGTGCGCGAGATGCTTGGCGCAAAACTCTTCGAAGCGCTCCGCCTCCATGCGCTCGCGCGCGATTTTCGCATACCGCGAGAGCTTCTCGCGGTAGGGGAGATCCTTGTCGGCGATGTCGAAGAAGGGCTGCCAGTCTTGGTTGATGCGCAGCTTCTTCTTCGTCGCCGCGACGTACAGCGCCCAGCGCAGCTTGGCTTTCACGAGCCACGGGAAGTGGCGGTGCAGGCTCGACACTTGGCTGTCGGGACAGGGATTTGCGAAGTCGATCGGATACCACTCGCCCTTCTCGTACAGCGCCTCGCAGCTGTTGAAGTCCCAGTTGAAGAAGGCGTTGATCGTGAGCGTGATGTCGCGCAGCACCGAGAGCGTCTCCTCGGGGAGGTAGCCCTTGTCGTTCAAGTAGCGCTGGTGCAGCGGGGCGGACGGGTCGTAGCGGATCACGCGCGTCTGGGGGCCGAGGCCGATGCAGCGGCAGAAGTGCTCGTGCGGGAGCACGCCCTTCTGGAGGTGCATGACGAGCTTGCCGGACTTCTCGTAGGCATCGCGCAGCTCGGACTCGTTGTCGACCTTGCTCACCCCGACCCAGCCGCCGCCGTCGTAGGGCTTCATGAACAGCGGGTAGCCGACCTTGGCGCCGACCTCTCCGAGGTCGAAGAGACGCGCGTAGCGCACGAGCGTCGTCTCGAGGTCCGGCTTGTCGTCGTAGCTCTTGGGCGGGACCATCCATGTCGGGGGGATCGGAAGACCCAAGCGCATCATCGCCGCGTAGGTCGTGTGCTTCTCGTTCGCCTGCACCGACCACGGGTTGTTGAAGACGTAGACGCCATCGAGAATCGTCGCCTTCTTGATCCACTCGCGCCGCACTGCGTACCAGTGCGTCAGTCGATCCATCACGAGGTCGTAGGGCACCTTCGCGCGCAGGTCGTACGGCTCGATCGTCACGCGCTCGACCTCGAAGCGCACCGTGTCCTTGCCGACCGGTAGCGCGAGATCGAGGTCCTTCACGAGCTCCTCGAAGCAGATGGGCCAGCAAGCGTCCGCGCCAAGGGAGAGACCGATGCGTCGAGTGATCTGTGCCAAGCAGGGCTCCTCGCGGCGGTACGTGCCGCGGGTTTGGATTTCCGAACCCGCGTGAGTCTAGCAGCCGCCGCCCCAGCCCCGTCGCGCGCGCTGCCCCCGCGGGCCGCATCTCGCCCGTTTCAGGGGCGGACGAGGAACCTGATCCCGCCCGAGAGACTCGTCGTGAACGGATCCGCGGGATCGCGCGACCACCATTGGGCATGGACCGTCGACCCCGCGCCGAGCAGGTTGTCGCTTCCCGAGCGCAGGAGAGCGTTGAAGTCGTAGCTGAAGGTTCCGCTGCAGTCGTCGGGGCCGATGGTTCCGCCGGAAGACTGGCTCGCGGTGCGGCGAATGGGTGCGAGCACGCACAGCGTGCCGCCTTGGAACGGCGAGCTTGCCGGACCGCCGGTGCCGTAGAACAAGAGGCCGAGCTTCTGGTTGATCACAGAGTGGGCGCGGATCGTGAAGGGCTGACTCGAGGTGACGCTCGCCACGCCCGTGAAGGTGAACCCCGGCAGGCAGCCCTGACTGTTGGTCTTGGGGCTGCAATACGTGGTCGCGGTCGGGTTGCGGTACGCCCGCACTCCGGCGAGGTCTGCGACGATCAGAGTCCCGCTCGCGCCGAGCGACGGACCGCCCTGATTGGGGCTGTTGAGGTTGAGCGTGAAGTGCAGCGTCGAAAGGTCGGAGCTGAACGCCCACAGGCGTCCGTTGGAGTTCGGAGTCCCGGTCCAGCCGTTCGAGACGTACACGATGCCGTTGGCGGCCACGGCGGTCTTCGGGCTCAGGTTGCCCGTTCCGATCGGAGCGAGGAATCCTGCGCTCGAGAGCGTGTGGCCCGTCGCGGGATCGAGCCGCACGAACTCATTGTTCGCTTTGAAGGTGTAGATCGATCCGTCGGGACCGCAGCCGTGCTCGTGTCCCGTCGTCCAGCGCATGGGCGTCTGCCACTTCAAGTTCAGCGCGGAGCCCGTGTCGTCGAACGCGAACAGGAAGTCCGTGGCGACGTTGTTCTGCGAGCGCGGAAAGTACACCGTCGCCCCGTCGGGGGAGACGAACGGCGTGTTTTGCTCGCTTCCGCCGGGAATCTGCGGGCTCTCATACAGCAGCGCGCCCGTCGCGAGGTCGATCTTCGAGATCCACTGCGACGAGCCAAAGAAGCCGTTGTCGACGAAGGCCGCGGTGGTGGTCACGGCCACGCCGCAGTTGTTGCTGATCGGGCGAGTTCGCAGGAAAGTCCAAACGGTCGCACCGCTGAGCGCGTCGATGCGTACGACCTTGGTGTGATCGCCCACGATGAGATCTCCGTCGGGGGCGAACATCACGCCGTCGTAGGCAAAGGCCTGCGAGGAAGCGGCCGAGGTCCACAGCAGCGCACCGGTCCTCGCGTCGAAGGCGTGCAGGGGACGCGGCTTGCCGGTAGACGCGCGCGATGCGTAGACGCGTCCGGCGTTCGCGCCGCCGAGCCACGCGATCCAGTCCGTCGAGGTGCTGCCCGAGTAGGGCACGACCGTGCTCCAAAGAATGGCGCCGGTATCGAGGTGATAGCAGACGAGCTTGTCGTTCGCGGGACCGCCATCTTGCGGAAAGCCCGACTCGCGGATTGCGAACACGCGATGGCCCATCGTCACCGGATGCCAGGCGATCACCGCCGGATCCGCCGAGTTGCTCCACACGAGCGTCGCAGCCGACGGGCCGTGTTCCGCGGAGAGGCCGTTGCGTGCACCGTTTCCGCCGACGTTGGACCAATCCGAAGCGGAGGCTGTCGCGGCGAGCGCGAGCCACATCGAAGCGAAGCGGAGCATGGTGCGAGACCCCAAAGACATGCCGAACTGGAAGTGCTTCTAGCCTAACGCGGCGACCGCGATCGTGCGCCGAAAACCCGTCTCACGGCACCGCAGACCATGCGGCCGTTCACTCGTAGACCATCATCAGCTGGCCGGGGAACAGCGTCGTGAGCGCTTCGCGCAGGCGGTCGCGCCAGTTTTCCCAGTTGTGGCCGTCGCGGGCCTCGGTGAACTTCACGTGCATGCCGGTCGACTGGAGCAGCGGCACGATCGAGCGGTTGTAGTAGATGAGCCCCTCGTAGGTGCCGCACGACACGTAGGCCTGATCGGCGGGGCGGCCGGGGCGCGCGCGGAAGTCGCTCATGAAGCGCACGACGGGGTCGAACACAGGGCCGCGGTCGTTGGGGCCGATGTCCGTGAACACGAACGAGCCCGACTGCAGGAGCAGGCTCCCGAAGACGCCGGGTCGCCGCCATGCGGTCGAGAGCGACGCCACGCCACCGAAGCTCGCGCCCATCAGTCCGCGCGAGATCGTCTGCGGGAGCAGGGGGTAGCGCGCTTCGAGACTCGGAACCAACTCGTCCGCGATGAAGCGCGCGTGGCGCTCGTCGTCGGCGTATTCGACCAGTCGATTCGGCGAGCCCGTGAGCGCGACGATCATCGGCTGCACCTCGAGCCGGTGGATCAGGTTGTCGAGCACGGTGCGCAAGCTCGCGTACTTCATGTAGTCCGGCCCGTCGTGCACGACGAGCAGCGGATAGCGCCGCGTGGTGCGGAAGCGCGCTGGCAGGTAGACGAGAACGTCGCGACTCTCGCCGAACGCTGCGCTCTCGACCTT
Source organism: Planctomycetota bacterium (assembly GCA_044355055.1). GTDB lineage: Bacteria > Planctomycetota > UBA1135 > UBA1135 > F1-120-MAGs118. Next base: position 4,389 of record JBIKYW010000196.1, read on the forward strand.
CAGCTCGTGGATCTCTCCCAAGCGCGCCTCGGAGTCGTGGTTGACCCAGTCCGGACGCGCGTAGCCCGCTCCGAACACGACCGAGTTCGCGCCGTAGGGGTCGCGCGCGAGGTTTTCGTTCAGCGGGTCCTGAATCAGCTGGTGGTGTCCGCCGCGGATGACTTCCAGCTTGTACTCGACGCGCGAGCCCTCGGGGATGTCGATCGAGAGCGTCCACATCGGCGAGCCGTGGAAGCGCTGGAACGGCTGCGACGTCGGAAGGCCTGAAATCCAGTGGCGCAGCCGCACCTCGTCGGCGGCTCCGACGTACACGAAGGTCACGGTGCGACCTTCGACGAGCGGGAAGCGGTGCGCGCGCAGGAACGCGTCGAGGTCGGAAGGGCCGAGCGTGCCCTTCGCGGCGAGGTCGCCGAGCAGGCTCACGTGCCCACCTCCGCAAGCGCGCCATCGGCGCAGAGCCTGCGCGTGCCGCTCTCGCCGCTCCAGCGACCGTCACTCCAATCGAGCCGGGTGCGCGGCGCCAGCGCTGCGCACAGAGCGGGGGCGAAGCGCCGCGCGAAGAGCGAGACGCGCGCGCGGTCGTCGAGCGCGAGCCTGCGATCGGCGTGGGGGAGCGCGACCAGCCCCTCGACCGCGCCGAGTCCCGCCTCGAGGACCTCGGGATCGCCCGCGCCCTGCGGAGGGAAGTCGTGGAAGAGCACGATGCGCTCGGTGAGCACCATCGCGCCCGCAGACCACGCGAAGATCGGCTGACCGCGCAGCATGTCGAGCACGCCGAACATGCGCAGGCGATTGAGCAAGATGCCGACGTTGCCGCCGGCGATGCACAAGGCCGAGCAGTCCTTCAGCGTCGCCTCGAGCTCGCGCCGCTGCAGCGCGATGCTCTCGCGCTCGAACGGCTTCCAGCGCAGCTGGAACTCGACGTGGATGGAGCGGATGCGCTGAACATGTTCGTCGTCGAGCGCGCGCAGCCCCGCGATCGCGCCCTCGAGCTGCGGCGCGACGAGCCCCTCGTACCCCGCGAGGGACTCGCGGCGGCAGAGCTCGCGCGCGGCCTCGAGCTGGTGCGCGAGGCGCAGTCGATAGAGCTCTTGGCTGCGGCGAATACGGTCTTGGCGCTCGCGCGTCGCCTTGTGCAGCTCCGTGTCGTAACGGAACACGCCGTCGGCGCGCTCATACAGCGCGAGGTTGGTCGTACGCCCGTGCAGGTGTGCCGCGAGCTCTTGGTCTTCGGATTCCCGTTCTTCCCAGCCGGCGGTGACCGCCGCGAGTCGCCCCTTGATGCCGAGCGACGCGACCGCGTCCGCCAGCGTGGGCTGCAGGCGTTGGGGGCCGAGCACGACGACGCGCGAGTGGACCATCACATGCCGTCCGCGTGAATGCGGAGCTCGGAGCCGAAGGCGTCGGCCATCTCGCTCGTGAAGGCGAGGTCAGGGTGGCGACAGGCGATCCAGCCGTCGCCGACGAGGACCTGTCGGTAGTCGCGGCGCGCTTCGCCAACGCGCACGAGCTCGAGATTGCAGATGTGCTCGCCGTAGCGCTCCAAGAGCCGCTCGAGACCGTCGATGCGCGTGATCTTGCCGCCGGAGCCCGACGCGCGCTTGAAGATCATCGCGGCGTTGTACTTCTTCGCGATGCTCTGGGTGATGCGGCCGTGACACACGGCCTCGGCCCAAGCGACGAAGAGGTCGGCGTCGACGGAGTAGTTCATCA
>JBIKYW010000197.1:0-6092 GCA_044355055.1 Planctomycetota bacterium
TGGTCGAGGCGGACGGGACCTATGCTTTGGGCCTCGGAGTCGGACTCGAAGAACCACAGCAGCATGTCCGGCGGTACCACGCTCCACTTGGGATCAACGCCTGCCAAGAAGATATCAAGGGACTCGGAGCCCCCCCGATAGCTGGCGCCTGGCTCCTCGCACCAGGTCTCCATCGTGCGCTGTCCAAGACCTCGAATTACTTGCCCCCCAACTCGATCGACGAACTGCGCGGCCGCACCGAAAACTCGCGTGACTTCGATCGAGACATGCTCTCCTGCTCGAACCGCACGAACCCCACCGCGAGCCACGTAGCCTGCGCCGCCGCAGGCAAGCGAGAACACCTCCCTTGCCGTCACGCCGTCGATGCAAAAAGTGCCATCCTCATCCGTGACGGCAACCAGCAGCGACGGATCTCCTTCAGCAAGGAACGCGACACGACGGACGATGCTCGGGGTCTCGACCTCGCTGGAGAAGGCCACCAAGCGCACCGGATTGCTCGGCGGCATGCCGCGACTCGTCCGCACGACTCCGCAGATGCGCTCGCCCTGCGTAAACACGAGCGGCAAACGCTCTGGATATGGAAGGGCAAAAGTCGCGCGAGATGGGGTGTATCCGACCGCTCGCCCCACAAGTTCGATCTCGGGTGCTTCACCGCTTTCGAAACGGAGTTCGCCTGCGCGATCGGTGCGGCCGCAGTCGCGCCAGATGCCGCCATGACGCGCGTAGATCGTCGCCCCTTCGAGAGCGGCGCCATGATCATCGAGCGCGACGACCTGGAGTGAGGCCGACACCGAGACCGGGCCGATTTCCCAGATCGGCGGCTCCGCGCGCATCGAGACTTCAAGTTGCGCAGGATCGTTGAGTGCGCTCACACCGCGAGCATGCCCGCCGGCGACTGGCTCAGAACCTTCAGATCGCCATTTCAGAAATGCAAGCAAGAGCAACCCACAGACGAGAATGGCTCCACCGACTCTACCTGCCCGCGAGGGGCCTAGCTGCGTGCGCACATCGACCTCTGTTCCGACCCCATGAAAATCCCGTCGATTCCATGCATCGAGGCGCTCCTGATAAGGTGCTCAGATCGAGCAGGCCGCGGTGATTTCGAAGAACTCACCTTCGATGCCCTCGACCAAGGGGAAGCACGTCGTTCCTCCCGGACAACCTTGACTCTGGGAACAGGTTCCAGCCGTGCTCACGTCGTAGCCGCCAAGTCCATCCGCCTTGTAGATGACGTGACAGCAGCGCGGCTCGACTTGTCCGCCGCACTTGCAGGTCAGCCAGCCACCGCCCACACTCGAACCGCCGTGCGAGCAGCCCGCGGCGCAGCCCTGATTCAGGCATGGGGGTGGGACCTGAAAGCCGCCGTTCTGGACGTCGTACACCACGATCGTCTCACAGCTGACCGATGCGCACCGTGTTGAAACTGCCGCACGCGGCGTCGCTCGAAACAAGAACGCACTTGAAACGCAAGCCAGTACCGCAATGAGGGCGGCGTGCACAAGATCCGGTACATATCCCAATCGTTGGACAGTGGAGATCATTGTAGAAAACATTCTGCGCTTCGTTGAGTGAAGGGCTCGCACGCGAACGTTCTTTCGATCGCACTGGAACGCACCCGCCGATTGGGAGAATAGCCACCGACTCTAGGATGCGCAACCCTGAGATTCGATCGCGTCTCACCTTGTGGTGTAAGTGCGGAGTCGGCTTGAGGGCCGGCCCCGCGCCGCGGGAACGCCCCGCGGAGCCCGGCTTGTTCTTCTGTGTGCGTTGCAAAACCCACAGGAGATCGACCGATGCTGAGCGAGCTCGTGCCGGATGGAGCTACTGCTGACCAGATCCTGAAGGGCCCCGAGGGCGACCTGCTGAGACGCTTGATGGAGAAGACGCTCGCGGAAGTCATGGAGGGCGAGGTGGCCGCCCAGATCGGGGCGGCGCTCCACGAGCGCGCCGAGGGGCGCGTGGCGCACCGCAATGGCTACCGCGAGCGGGATTTCGAGCCCCGCGTCGGTTCGCTCTCGCTGGCGATCCCCAAGCTTCGCCAAAAGGAACTACTTGCCGAGCTTCCTCGAGCCGCGAAGGCGCGCCGAGAGGGCTCTCGTCGCCGTGATGCAGGAGGCCATCCTGCACGGCATGTCGACCCGCAGGGTCGACGACCTGATTCAGGCGCTGGGCGGTCCCGGACGACCACGAGCCGCGTCAGCTGCATGTGCACCGAGTTCGACGAGGAAGTGCTGGCTTTCCGCACTCGCACGCTCGAAGAAGAGGTGCCGTACCTGTGGCTGGACGCCCTGTACGAGAAGGCTTGCGAAGGCGGGCGCGTGCACTCGATAGCCGTCGCGATCGCGACCGACGTGACCGTCTAGGGCCGCAGGACGGTGCTGGGCGTCGACGCTGGTGCCAGCGGCAAGCAGAAAAGGGGCCTTTGCGGCACCCTGAAAAGGGCCCCCCTGTTCGGGACGTCGGCGAGGTCGGGGGTGCCGGGGGCGGAGCCCCCGTTGGCCGGAGCGGAGCTCCGGCGGATGCTGGGCTCGTCGTCGTGACGACGAGCTTCCTCGCTTGCCCCGCAGGGGCGCCCCCCCTCGAACGAACCTCGCGCCGCGCCCCAGAGCGCCTCGTCCAGCGCGCTCAGGGCAGGACCAGAAACTCGAGCGCGTCAGTGAGTCCGACTGTGAAGCTCGACGCTGGGTCGCGGTACCACCACTGGCCTTGCACTCCAGCGCCCGTGGCGAGCCCAGGCCCGAGCGCGCCGTCCAGGAAGGGAGCGAGATCGATGGCGAGCACGCCGCTGCAGTCGGACGTGCCCGTTGAGCCGCCGCTCGAGCGCACCGGCGTGCGCACCACCGGCGCGCGGACGCACAGCGTGCCGCCGAGGAACGACTGCGCCATACGCCCGCTAGTTCCGAAGAAGAAAACCCCGGACTTCTGGCTGAGCACGTTCGCGGCAGTGATGACGAACGGACCGCTCGCGGTCACGCTCGGCGTGCCCGTCCAGCCGATTTGCGGCGTGCATCCGAGGCTGTTGATCTTGGCCGTGCAGTAGGCGCGCACGGCTCCGCAGGGGTTCGTGTAGCGCGCGAGGCCCACAGCAGGAACACTGCCTTGGCTCTCGAAATAGCCGGCGAAAAACAAGCCGTGGGAGATCCCGTTCTCATCGCTCCATTGCCGCGCGGCGATCGGAAACGGATTGACGAGCGGCACGATGGCGAACGTCTCGACCGTGCCTTGCCGCAGCCGTGAGCGATCCGACATGTACAGCGCGGGACCGCTGCCATCGTCATAGGGCTCGAGCAGGGACCCGACGAGCGGGGCAACCGCCGTCCAATTGCTGCCATCGAATCGAAATAGGCCCGCATTGGTCTGTGCGTACAGCTGCTCGCCCGCACCGTCATCCCAGACGCGCAGCTCATGCACGCTGAAGAACAAGGCCTGATTTCCGAGGGACGTCCAGTTCGCGCCATCCCAGTGCGCGATGCCCGGCGCCGGAATCCCGCCAGCCTGCACGAAGCGCCCCCCCACGAAGAGGCCTTCGGGGAGGCCCCCGGGTGCATCCCACACCACGCCGGCGTAGGCCGTATCGCTCAATCCCGAGCCGAGCGGTGCCCACGCCGTGCCGTCGAAGGCCGCGGCGAATTGTCCGCCGGGGACCGCGGGCAGGATGCCCGAGCCGAGCGCCACGAGCTGCGGCGCAGTCGCACTCGGGGGACGAAACTCGACGAAGACCTCGGTCTGCAGGGGCGATCGACTGCCGAGCAGTCTCCACGTGCTGCCATCGAAGGCGAAAACCCCCGACGGCGTGCCCGCGACGAGCTCGTTCGCTCCGCCGCTCGGTGCGGTGCGCTCGCCGAGCGCCGTGATCTGTTGCGAAAAGGGTGTTGGCACGCTGCGGAGCAACTGCCCGTCCCAGCGCGCCAGGTTGCGCACCTGCGGATCGTCCGATGCGCCGCCGAAGGACCCGCCCACATACAGATCGCGCTTCGAGGTGGTTGGATCCGTCCACACCTGGAGGGCTGGGCCGCTCGTACTCGCTGGAGCGGACGATCGGTACAAAGCGTGCCGTGCGGGCTCGACAGGCTGCCAAGCGCCGCCGTCCAGCCGCGCGACGCGCTGCAGCCCCGGATGGGGCGCGGTGGGAACGTGCGTGAACTGGCCGCCGACGAAGAGCTGCGCGCCGGCGCCGAGCCCCGCATCGAAGAACTCTAAAGCGCGCACGCGTTCCGTCAGTTCCGGCAACGCAGTGGCGCCCGCCGGCGTCCAGCGCGCGACGCTTCGCACGCCCGAGCTCGCTCCCGACTGCGGGGCGAACGAACCGGCGAGATACGCGGCCACGCCCGCAGCTTCGCTGCGCACGAGAATCCGGTCGACGCCGCCACCGTAGCTCGCGAGGCCCTGCTCCAACCACGCGGTCCCGTCAAAGCCGCGCAGCACGCTCTGCACGCTCGTGCCGAAATTGCCGCCAGCGAGCAAGAGGCGCGTGCCCGCCCCGTCGTCGTAGGAAGCGAGCGACAGCAAGGTACCGGCGACTCCGCCACCGACCGTGATCCACGTCGAGCCGTCGAAGCGCGCGACGCCTCCGGCGAACGGCCCCGCGACGTAGAGCGCTGGGCCGGCGCCATCATCGTGCACGGCGATGGCGGACACACGCTCGCTCACCCACGGGGTGCCGATGCCCGCTCCCAACGGCGCCCAGCTCATCCCATCCCACTGCGCGACGCGCAGCAGCGACTGGCCACCCGACATCGTGAACTCGCCGGCTGCGACCAGTCGCGCACCGCTCGGGCTCGGCCAGACGCACAGCGCCGCGCACGGTCCGTTGAGCCCCGCGCCGAGCTGCACCCAACTCGTGCCGGTCCAACGCGCGATGCGCAGACACGCGACTCCGTCGCTCTGTTGGAAACGCCCTGCGGCGAAGAGCGTCGCTCCGCTGCCGAGGTCCGCCACCTCGAGATCGCTCACATCGCCGCCGAAGCCGGCGCCCATTGCCGACCAGGCCACTCCATCCCACTGTGCGACGCGCCGCGCCGCCACCGAGCCTGCGACGGTGAACTCGCCGCCCGCGACGAGCCGCGGCCCCGCTCCGGCGTCGAACACCTCGAAGTCGAGCGGCGGGCGATCGAAACCACCGCCCGAAAATTCCGCGGTCCACTGCGCGCAGGCCTGCTGCGCTGCCGCCGACGTGGATGCAAGGCTCGGCAGTGCGGCGAGGGTGAGGGCGAGCGCGAGGTGCATGCGAGAGACTGCCGTTCGTCGAGTGCAGGCTTCCGTCCAACGGGCCCGCGGGGGCGCAGGCGTCCGCGGGTGAGGAGTAGCACCCCGCGTGGCGGGGGTTACACCAGCGTAGCCAGCATCGCGACTTCGTGGGCGCAGCCCCACGAGAGGGTCACGCCGGCGCCGCCGTGGCCGTAGTTGTGGATCAGGGTCGAGCCGGGGCGCGGGGACTCGCGCTCGAGGCGCACGGCGCTGCGGGCGGGGCGCAGGCCGACGGAGACGGAGAGCACGCGGGCCTGCGCGAGGCGTGGCTCGAGGGCGGCGCAGCGCTCGAGGATGGCGGTGGTCGTCGCCTCGCTCGGGATGAGCTCCTCGCGGCCGTCGTCGGCGCTGCCGCCGAGAATGCAGTCCTGCGAGCGCGGGATGACGTAGGTCACGCCGCGCGGGTCGTAGTCGTCGAGCGTGAAGCGCTCGACCGCGCCGCGCTCGACACGCACGAGCTGGCCGCGGATGGCGCGCAGCTCGCGGTCGCCGACGAGCTCGCGCGCGCCGAGACCCGTGCAGTGCACGACGAGCGGCGCGGCGTCGAGGGCGGGCGCGAGCGAGTCGAGCGCGCGCACGACGAGCTCGCCGCCGAGCGCGCGGAAGCGCGCCATGAGCCACTCGAGGTACAGCGGCATCTCGACCACGGGCACGCTGAGCTCGAAGCCGCGGTCGAAGCCGTCGGGCAGGAGCTCGGGGTCAAGCGCGCGCACGTCGCTCGCGGCCGAGCGGAAGTCCGCGGCCTCGTCGAACAGCCCGCGCGGCAGGAGCTCGACGCCGCGGCACATCGAGACCCCGCTCGCCGGATCGCTCGCGAGAGGCACGAGCGCCGCATACGTCGCGCG
>JBIKYW010000198.1:0-6081 GCA_044355055.1 Planctomycetota bacterium
CCATGGGCGCACTTTATCAGCCGCCCGTGGCTCGCGGGCTCACTTCGGGAGCGCCGAACCCAGCGTGAGGAGCGCGTACGCGGTGCCGAGCAGCGGGTTGCCTTCCATCCAGCGCGGGCTGTTCGCGTTGGTCCACGATCCATCGACCTTGCTCTGCATCGAAACGATGCGCCCGCACAGCTCGCGCCGCCATGCGTGGCTGCGCCCCGCGCTGTCGGTCACCTCCTCGATGCCGACGAGCGAGAGCGCCTGCGCCATGGTGTGGAAGTAGTAGTAGAGGCCTTGGTACGCCGCGGTCGGATCGCGGCCCGGCGGGAAGCCCGGGTTCACGTCGAGCGTGTAGTTCTTGCCGATCCACGCGACCGCCGCCTTGACGCGCGGGTCGTCCGCCGCGACGCCCGAGTTCAGCAGACTCTTCAGGAGCGCGTAGGTCATCGACCCGTACGAGCGCGGAACCTGCACGCCCCCTTCGAGCACTTCGAATCCGGCCTTGGAGTCGCCCGGCGCGTAGCCCGAGCCGCCGTCTTCACCGGCGCGGATCAGCACGTCGCCATCTTGGATGCGCACGTCGCTCGACTCCGAGCGGTTCTGGCAGCGCTCGAGGAACTTCAGGGCCTTCTTGTACGTGGGCGCGTTCGGCTCGAGTCCCGAAGCCGCGAGCGCCTCGAGCGCCATCTGCAAGTTCGAGAGGTCCGGGCGCTCGGTCGAGCCGTAGCCGATGCCGCCGTAGTACAGGTCGCCCTCGCTGTAGCCTTCGCCCTCGTCGAACTGGAGGTTCACGAGGAAACGCTGCGCGCGCGCGATGGCGTCCTTCCAGCGCGGATCGCCGGAACGCGAGAGTGCGAGGATTGCGGCGGCGGTGTTGTAGTTGGCGAGCTTGCCGTCGTGGATCGAGCCGTCGGGCTGCTGGAGCGAAGCGATCCACGCAAGGCCTGAGTCGATCGTGCGTTGGATCGCGTCGGGCCGCGGCGTCGGAACCGCTTGCAGCGCGGCGAGCACCATCGAGGTCAAGCCCGAGTCCGGCTTGCCGGGTGCGCCCCAGCGACCGTCTTGGCTCGTCGCGACGAGGAACTCGGCGCCTTTGCGCAGCGCGGCGAGCGAGCTCTCGCGCTCCGCGGGCGCGAAGGGCGGCAGTGCGCTCAGGCTCGCGCTCGGTGCGGCGCTCGGCGAAGCGCGCTGGAAGAGTCGGTCGAGCTCCGAGAGCGTCAGCACGTTGGACGCGGTCAGGAGCGTGGCGAGCGACGGCTCTTTCTCCCAGCGGCCCGGCGCCGTTTGCTCCGCGAGGATTTGCTGCGCGACGCGGCGCAGGTCCTTGAGCGTGGGCTCGGCCGGAATCCGCGGGTCGCGACTGGCCGGTGCCTCGCCACCGAGCGCCGCGAGGGCCTTGCCCAGCGCGGTCTTCGAGCCGGGGTCACCGAGCGCCACAAGGGCCTCGAGCACCACCCGAGTCTGAGCGCGGCGCTGCTCCACGCTGGCGGAGGCCTCGCCGAAGAGGCCGTCGGCTCCCTGTCGAGCGAGGACGTGCTCGAGCGCCTTGCGCACGAACGGACCGTCCACGGCGCGGTAGCGGTCGGGGCAGGTGGCGTAGGCACGCAACACGAGAGCCGTGGTCGAGAGGTCACCGTAGGCCCCCGTGACGGGGTCCTGACGTGTTCGCAACCAACGAACCCCCGCACGGATCGGATCGGCGAGGTTGACCTCCGGCTCGGCCGACTGCGTCGGAGCGGGTGCGGCAGGCGCGGGGGGCTGGGCACCGAGGGGCGCGGCACCGAGGAGCGCGAGGAGAATCGAAGCGAGGATGCGGTGGGTGTTCAGTGTCTGAATCATGGATGGGGCGAGCACGATGCTTCGACGTACCTTGCGTCGGACTACCGCTGTATTCAACGGCGACAGGGGGGCGGGGTTCAACTTGTACGCTAGGGCCATGGCTGAATCCCCCGACCCGAGCAAGGACCCGCTCTTCGTGCCCCTCACCCACACCCGGCTCTCTTCGGGCGAGTCGTTGCGGCGGGCACGCGAGCTGCGCGCCGAGCTCTCGACGCGTCGTAGCGTGCGCCACTTCTCGCGGGAGCCCCTTCCGCCGGGCCTCCTCGACGAGTGCATCGCGACCGCCGTTGGAGCGCCGTCGGGCGCCAACAAGCAGCCGTGGACGTTCGTGGTCATCGAAGACGCATCGACCAAGCAGCTACTCCGACTCGCTGTCGAGGAAGAAGAGCGGCGCTTCTACTTCGAGCGCATCACGGATGCCTGGCGTGCGGACCTCGAGCCACTCGCCACCACGTGGGAGAAGCCTTACGTCGAGGAAGCGCCCGCGGTGATCGCGGTGTTTCGCCAAACACACGGCCTCGAGGGGGACCGTCGCCTCCCGCACTACTACACGCAGGAGTCGGTGGGCATCGCGGTCGGCTTTCTGCTCGTCGCTCTGCACCACGCGGGGCTGGTGGCGCTGACGCACACTCCGGCACCGATGGAGTTCCTCGAGCGGTTGCTCCAGCGCCCGCGCAACGAGCGCGGCTTCATGCTGATTCCGGTCGGCTATCCCGCAGAGGGGTGCGTGGTGCCGAACCTCGTGCGCAAGTCGCTCGACGAGGTCCGGCTGCGGCGCTGAGCACGAGCTAGCGAGGCGTGAACCGTACGGCGGTCCCGTAGGCGAGGATCTCCGCGCAGCCGCCCGAGATCTCGCAGGTCGCGAAGCGCAGTCCGACGATGCCGTCCGCGCCGCGAGCGCGGGCTTCGGCGATCATGCGGTCGAGCGCCTGCTCGCGACTCTCGGCGAGCAGCTTGGTGTACTCCTCGATCTCGCCACCCACCATGTTCTTGAAGTAGGCCGAGAGGTCCTCGCCGGCATGCGCGGCGCGCACGGTGTTCCCGCGCACGAAGCCGATCGTGTCGGCGATTTCGCGGCCGGGGACGTGGTCGGTCGTGACGACGATCATCGGCGGATCTCCGAGTAGGGGTCGAGCGCGCGGGTCCGCAGGCGCGCCCGGACAGCGCGGAATCCGAGCACCGCCATTCCGGCGAGCACCGCCGCGGCGCCGAGCGGTACGGCCTTGGGCAGCGGGCTCGTCCAGAGAAAGTAGAGTAGGCCGAACGCGCCCAGCGCGAGTCCGGCGAGCACCAGCGTCAGTCCCAGTCCGAGCGACGCGCGATGCAGCGGCTCTGCATCGAGCGCGCGCCACTCGAGGTCCATCGGCTCCGGGCCGGCGGAGGCGCGGGCGAGCACATCGAGACGTCGCTCGCGTGCGACACGCTCGCGCAGGTCGGCGCGCTCGCCGAGCAGGCGCTCGAACTCCTCGCGCTCGGTTCCCGAGAGCTCGCCATCGGCGTACGCCATGGCGGAGAGCTCCTCCCGCGTCGGTTCCCTAGCTTCGCGCGCCATCGCTGCCTCCTCGTTCTCCAAACTCCTCGGCGTACTGCGGTCCGAGCGCCTCGCGCAGGCGCCGTCGCGCGTGGAACAGGCGCGACATCACGGTGCCTTCGGGGATCGACAAGAGGTGCGCGATCTCGCGGTAGCTGTGCTCGCGATAGTGCCGCAGGACGAGGATCTCGCGGTCGTTCGTGCTGAGGCGTGCGAGCGCTCGGCGGAACGCTGCGACACGCTCGTCGGCGATCATGGGCTCGTGCGGCGCGACCGCGTCGGGATCGACGAGGTCCCACTCCTCGGGCGCTTCGTCTGCCGCGCCGCTTTGGGAAGAGCTCGAAGCGCGCACCTTGCCTTGGCGCCGCAGCCACGAGTAGCACGTGTTGCGCAGGATGCGGCGAAACCATGGCAGGAAGTGCTCGCCTTCGCGAAACGTCGCCCGCGCACGATAGGTGTGCATCAGCGCTTCCTGCGCGAGCTCTAGCGCGTCGTCGCGGGAGCCCACCAGCGACTGGGCCAGCCGAAAGGCAAGGTCGCGGACCGAGTGGCACAGGCGGTCGAAGGCGTCGCGGTCTCCAGAGCGCGCGAGGAGCATCAAGCGGGTCGTCTCGGCCTGCATCGGACTCGGCCCGTACGTCTCCGCCGCGGACTCCTTCAAAGAAACCGAGGAATCTTCGCGCTTCATGGTCCGGTCCGCGCCGCGAGGTCGAGGGCGTGCAGCGCGGCTCTCTGGCAAGCTCCGGGTGGGCCGAGGCGCACGGCCGCGAGGTCGAGCCCGCGCAGCATCGCTCGGCGTGGCTCTCCGTCTTCGAGGCAGTCGAGCAGCGACTGCGCGACTTCTTCGAGCGGTCCGCGGCCGCGGAAGCAGAACTCCGGCACGACCTCGCGACCCGCGAGGAGGTTGGGGGATGCGAACCAAGGCGTGCAGAGCAGCGTGCGGTACGCCAGCGTGTCGCGGGCCTTGCCGACGCGGTAGATGCACACCGTGGGGAGGCGGTGGTGCAAGAGGTCGAGCAGCACGGTGCCGGACACCGAGAAGGCAGCGCTCGACCTCCCCAGCGCAGTGTGGAGGTCGCCGGTCTCGAGCTGCACCCAGTCCGAGGCGTGGGCCCGCGCGATGTGCTCGGCCACGCGCGCGCGGTGCTCCGGATTCTCCTGCAGCACGCGCACCTCGACGTCCCGCATGCGCTCGCGCACACGCGCCGCCGCCGTGAGCATCCAAGGCAAGTTGAGGTCGATGACGCGCGCGCGGCTGCCGGGCAGGATCGCGAGGCTCTTCGAGCGCGGTCGTGCATCGTTTCGGGGTACGCCGACCAGTCGGTCCTGAAGCGGGTGGCCGACGTGTGCGACGTGAACTCCGCGGCGGCGGAACCACTCGGGCTCGAACGGCAGGATCGTCAACGCGCGGTCCACGGAGCGCGCGTAGCCCGCCGTGCGCCACGGAGCCCAGCCCCAGTGCTGTGGCGTCACGAAGTGCAGCACCTTGACTCCGTAGCGCCGCGCGATGCGCCCGAGCGGGACATGCAGCGCGGGCGAGTCGACGAGTACGGCTACGTCGGGGCGCGTTTCGCGAAAGTGCGCGGCGCAGCGCTCGAGGAGGTCGAGGTAGTACGGCAGCGCCGAGAGCACGCCGTCGAAGCCCATCATCGCTCGCTCGACGGGGTTCCCGAGCGTGGCGACGCCCGACGCTGCGAGTGGACCGCCACCGAGGCCGCTGAGCGTCGCGGGCGGAAGGTTGCGGCGAGCCAGCTCGCCTTGCAGCTCGCGCACGACGTTCACCGCGTGGATTTGGCCGGAGTGCTCGGCACACGAGACGAAGGCGCGCGGGGAACGCTCGAGGGCGCTCGCGCTGGGAGCCGGGTCGATGGGTGCGGGACTGTGGAGGAGGTCGGAGAGCTCGGCCTTCAGCGCGCCCCGGCGCAGAGCGAAGTCCGCGAGGTAGAGCGGCGACAGGGCGAGGTTCGCGAGCGCGCGCGCGAGCTCGAGACGGACCGCGGAGGCGGGGGCGGGCGACCGGACGGCCGACGACATGGCGGAGAGCGTAGTGTCCGGCAGGGTCCGCGCCGAGGGGCACGATTTCCTACACTGCGCCGCGTGGGCAGAATGATCTTGTTCTTCGCGGGGACCGTGGTCCTCCTCTCCGTGCTGCAGCGCCTGCCTGCGGCGGGCTGGATCTTCCGCGGTTTTTTTGGCTTCTGGATCGCTGCGATCCTGCTCTCGGTGACGGCCGAGAGGGTTGCGCGCGCGCTGCTCGCGCGGCGCGCCTTCCAGCGCTCGCTGCGCGACCTCGGGCACGTGGAGAGCGCCTACAACCAAGGCAAGCTGGGCTCGCTCCTTCTGTCGTCGGGCAAGGCCGCAGCCGCGTTGCCGCACCTTCAGCGCGCGGTCGAGGGGGAGCCGAGTGTGCCCGAGTGGCGCTATCGGCTCGGTCAGGCCCAGCTCGCGACGCGTCGCTTCGCCGACGCGCTGGACTCGCTCGAGCGCGCCGTCGCGCTCAACTCCGAACACGCCTACGGCGACGTGCAGCTCGCGCTGGTGCGGGCCCAGCTCGAGCTGCGGCGCACCGACGAGGCACTCGCGTCGCTGGCTCGCTACGAGCGCGAGTTCGGGCCCAACCCCGAGAGCGCCTATCACCGCGGCCTCGCGCTGCGGCTCGAAGGCAAGCGCGCCGCCGCGAAGGCGGCCTTTCGCGAGGTGGGCGAGCTCGCCGCTCGAACGCC
>JBIKYW010000008.1:0-18844 GCA_044355055.1 Planctomycetota bacterium
GAGGGGCGCCCCTGAGCGATCAGGGGCGCCCCTCTGATTTTCGAGGATCGGCACGGCGCGCGGGCCTGAGCACGGAGGCGTGATGGACGAGCGGGGGAGCGCGCTACCATTCCCCGCGTGGGTGGGACGGGTAGCAAGCGGGAACTGCCGCGGCGGGCGGACGGGTTCGAGCTGCTCTCGGAGCTCGGCAGCGGCGGCATGGGCGTCGTCTATCGCGCGCGCGAGCTCTCGACGGGGCGGGTGGTCGCGCTCAAGGTGCTGCGGCACTCCAGCGACGAGGACGACACGACGTTCGATCGCTTCCAGCGCGAGGCGATGATCGCGGGCTCGATCTCCGACTCGCGTTGCGTGTTCGTGTACGGCGCTCACTCCGTCGAGGGGGCGCCGGCGATCGCGATGGAGCTCGTCGAGGGCGAGACGCTCGAGGCCGTCCTCGCGCGCAAAGAGCCGATCGCCGTGCGCCGAGCGGTGCAGTGGGGGATCGAGCTCTGCGAAGCGCTCGAGGTCGCTCACCGCGCCGGCATCCTGCACCGCGACGTCAAGCCGTCGAACTGCTTCCTCGATCCCGAAGGGCGCGTGAAGCTCGGTGATTTCGGGCTTTCGCGCTCGATCGAGAGCAATGTCCAGCTGACGGACAAGGGCGCGTTCATCGGCTCGCCGCTGTATGCGCCGCCCGAGCAGATTCGCGGGAGGGACGTCGACGAGCGTTCGGACCTTTACTCGGCCGCAGCCACGATCTACGCGCTGCTCGCGGGGCGTCCGGGCTGGACGGGCAACAACATCCAAGAGGTGTTCGCTCGCATTCTCTCCGAGCCGCCCGAGGATCTCGCAGGGCTGCGGTCCGAGATCCCGCGTGAGCTCGCCGAGGTCGTTGCGCGGGCGATGGACAAGGATCCCGCGCGTCGCTTCGAGAGTGTCCGGGCGCTGCGCGAGGCGCTCCACCCCTTCGCGAGCGAAGCCCCGGCTGCGGATCTGTGGCGGCGCGGTGCGGCCTACGCCATCGATTCTCTCGGGATCGGAGTCATCGCGGCCCTGCTCGCGGTCCTCGTCGAAGGACGGAGCCGTGCGGACCTCTCCGAGGGGCCGCTCGCTCGCGCGATCGAGTACGCCGCCGTGCTGCTCACTCTCTTGTACTTCACTCTGTGCGAAGGCCGCTTCGGACGCAGTCTCGGCAAGTGGGCGCTCGGGCTGAAGGTCGAGCGCGCCGACGGAAGTGCGCTCGGATACGCACGTGCGTTGGTCCGCGCAGCGATGTTGTCCGTGGGCACCGTCCTCTCTCTGGCGTTCAGCAGCGAGGTGGAGCAGCAGATCGGCGATGGCGTCATGTTCTCGTACGTCAGCGCTCCGCTCGACGTCCTGTGGTTCGCTGCGATGGCGCTGACGATGCGCCGCGTGAGCGGGAAGCGTGGCGTGCACGAGCTCGCGAGTGGAACGCGCACGACGCAGTCCACCCTGCCGCTGCAGCGCATCTCGACGGAGCTTCGCGTGCCCGAGCCCCGCGCGCTCGACGCGAACGTCGAAGGCGATGGAATCCTCGATCGCTATCGCCTTCGCGGCTGCGTCGCGCAGACCTCGTGGGGGCCGCTCTACATGGGCGAGGACGCGTTGCTCGAGCGCGAGGTCTGGATCCTTGCGGAGCCCCAGGACGCGACGGAGATGATTCGCGCCGAGCGCTCTGCGCGATTGCGGTGGCTCGCGTCGTTCGAAGCGGTGAACCGCCGTTGGCTCGTGCTCGAGGCGCCGGGCGGAGAGACGTTCGAGCGCTGGCGTGCCGCGCAGGGCGAGCTCGCCTGGGACGTCGTCCTGCGTCTGCTGCGTGACTTGTCGATCGAGCTAGAACTCTCCGGGTCTCGCGCCGTTGCACCGGAGCAGCTTTGGATCGATCGCTCTCACAATCTCCGTGTGCTCGACTTCACGGTGCTCCCCGCGACGGCGCAAGCGCAGGAGCCGCGAGCGTTGCTGCAGTGGTTCCTTCGCCGCCTCATCGGTGCGTCGCTCGATTTGCCCCATGACATGCCGGGCGCCGGGGATGGAGTCATCCGACGCGTGCTCTCACGCGAGCATGCGACGATCTCGGAGGCCCGCCGCGAGCTCGAGTCGCTCGCCAGCGAGGGCAAGGTGCTCGCGCGTCGGCAGCGGGTGTTTCACTCCACGTTCTCGGCCTTCGTGGGTGCGAGCTTCGTCGTCGGATGCGCCATGGGGGTTGTGCTCGCGTACTCGCAGCAGGGCATCAGCTCCGAACAGCTCGCGCCCGGATTCTCCAACATGCTTCTCATCGTGTCGGCCATGTCGCTCGCCTACATCAGCCTGACACGTGGCGGTATCTCGTTCCGAATGTTCGGACTGCTGTTGCGCGACGCGCGCGGACGGCGAGCTTCGCGATGGACGTGGTTTCAGCGCGCAGTGCTGCTCTTGGGCCCGCTGCTCGTGGCTGCGGTGACGCTACGGTTTCTCGCGACCCAGAGAGAGATGTGGATTTGCGCGGGCGCCACAGGAGCTCTGTACCTCGCGGGGCTGGTGTACACGTTGATGCAGCCGCAGGTTGGCCTGATCGACCGTGTGCTGCGCACCCGCATCGTCGGGCGTTGAGCTGGCCTCGCGAGGGCTAGCGCACGCGCGCCAAGTTGTCGGCGGCCCACGGGTGCTCGGGGTCGAGGTCGAGCGCCTTCGCGTAGCAATCGCGTGCGGCTTCGCGCTCTCCGGTCTGCTCGTGGCACCAGCCCAAGTTGTTCCACTCGTTGGCCGTAAGGCTGCGGCTCGCGCGCACGGCTTCGAGCAGTGGCTTTGCCTCGGCCGCGCGGTTGCTGCGAATCATGTCTGCGGCACACAGCGAGCGAGCCGTCATGTTCTGTGGGAAGCGCTCGAGCAGCTCCAGCCACGTGTTGACGGATGCAGCGAAATCGCCGCGCGAGGACGCGTCGGACGCGAGTTGGAAGAGCTTGAGTTCGTCCTTGCGCAGGCCCGGAGCGGGCAGATCGCCGGGGGCGAGAGGATCTAGCCGCGCGCCGCTGTCGAGGCCGGAGTCGACGTAACCCAAGCCGCGCAGGGCGCGTTGCGCGTCGGGGTTCACGTGTTCGTCGCTGTCGCGTTGCAGCGCCGGCCGTGTGCGGACGTCGCGGATGGCGGCCAACATGCGAGCCGCATCCGTGCCGCGTTCTGCCGCGACGTTGCGCTGCTCCTGCTTGTCCTTCGAGAGCTCGAAGAGCTCCGGCGCGCTCGAGTGGATGTACTTCAGCTCGGAGTCGGCCCAGCCCACGAGCGGGCTCCAGCCGAAGTTCTCGGCTCCGTTGAAGCACTCGAAGTACACGCCGCGGCCCTCGGTCACGCGCGCGTGGTCGAGGTTCGTGCCGTCGACTTCGCGAGGAGGCGCGATACCGAGCGCCGTGAGCGCGGTCGGGAAGATGTCGACGACGCTCACGCACTCCTTCGAACGCTCACCTCGGCGCCAGCCATCGGGGAAGCGCGCGAACATCGGCACGCGGACGGTGCTGTCGTAGCAGAACCAGCCGTGCGTAGCTTCCGAGTGCTCCTTCAGGCCCTCACCGTGGTCGCCGAGCACGATCACCAGAGTGCGATCGAGCGTCCCATCGGCGCGCAGCGCATCGAAGAGTCGCCCGAGCTCGCGATCCATGTACGCGACCTCGCCGAGGTAGGCGCTGCGCATCGATGCGAACTCCGCCGGCGGCTCGTACGGGTCGTGCGCATCGAAGAGGTGAATCCAAGCGAGAAACGGCCGTTCGCGGTCGCGCGCATCGAGCCACGCGCGCGCGCGGGAAAGCACGTCCTCCGCGCGCAGCTCCGCAATCTTGGGCGCGTTCTTGTCGGTCGCGGGCTCGACGTCGCGATACGTCTCGAACCCTTGAGCGAGGCCGAACGACCGGTCGAGCACGATCGACGCGACGAACGCTGCCGTCTGCACGCCCTCGGCCTGCGCATACTCGGCGAGGGTGCGCGCCGAGCTCGGCAGCGGTCGAACTCCGTTGGCCGAGATCGTGTGGCGCGGGGGATACAGCCCGGTGAGCATCGAGCTGTGCGCCGGCAGCGTCAGCGGTGTCACGGTGCGCGCTTGCTCGTAGACCAGCGACTCGGCCGCGAGGGCATCGAGGTTGGGCGTCGGCTTCTCGCGGTTGCCCATGAAGCCCGGCGCGTTGAAGCGCGTCGTATCGAGCGTCACGAGCAGCACGTTGCGGCGCTCGTCGGACTTGCCGCACGCAGCGGCGAGCGCGCAAGCGAGGAACGCCGCGAAGTTCCAGCACATCCACTTCACGCGCGCGAGCCTAGCACCTCGCGCGCGCCGCTTCGCGGCCGTGTACCAAGCAGCGCGGGCGGCCCTTGCGAGCCGCCCGCGCGTTCAAACTCTGCCGAAGGAGCCTTCGCTCAGCGAGCGCCGAGCACCTTCGCATAGCGGAAGTACACCTCGAGGCACAGCACGCCGAGCGCGGTGGTGTACACGCGACCGCCCGAGAAGCCCCACGGGTCGACCTTCGCGTCCCACGAGCCCTTCTCGTCGCCGTCGCGACGCTGGGAGTCGACCACGGCCGTCTTCATGGCCTTGTTCCACTGCTCCCAGTACTTGTCGCCGCCCATCTGGTACATGGCGTAC
The DNA here is from genome assembly GCA_044355055.1 of Planctomycetota bacterium. GTDB lineage: Bacteria > Planctomycetota > UBA1135 > UBA1135 > F1-120-MAGs118. Next base: position 4,604 of record JBIKYW010000008.1, read on the forward strand.
GAGCCGTAGTACCAGTAGTAGAAGTCGATGCCGAAGCCATCCGGATCCCACTTGGGGAGCTTGGTCTTCAGCAGGTCCGCGTGCTTGGCCATCACCGGGTTCTTCTCCGGGTCTTGGCCGAGGAAGAAGCGGCAGAGCAGGGCCACCGCCGTCATCGCCTCGCCCTTGTCGGTCGGGAAGTGCTCGTTCACGCGCGTGATGCGCGAGCTCGGGCTGCCGATCGAGTCGTAGCCGCAGCGGCCGGTGACGGGGTCGGTGACTTCGTCGATCCACGACGCGGCGCCGCGGAAGGCCTCGGGGTCGATCTTGAGTTCGGCCTCTTCCGCGCTCTTCAGCGCGAAGACGCACCAGCCCGTCACCGAGGTGTCGTTGTCGCCCGAGGGCGGCACGTCGTAGCGCCACGCGCCGTACGGGTTGCGGGCGATCGTGATGAAGTTGATCGCGTCCTGCGCGGTGCGCTTGATCACCGGCGACTTGGAGAAGTAGTAGGCCTCGCTGACCGCGAGAGCCGCGATCGAGTGGTTGTAGAGGAACGAGTGGCCGATCTTCTCGCCGAGCAGGCCCGAGTCGGGATCCTGCTGTTCCTTGAGGAACTTGATGCCCTTGGCGACCTGATCCTTGTACGGGCCGTCGCGGGTCGTGTTGCCGTCGCCGAGGAAGGCGAGCAGCGAGAGGCCGGTCATGCCGACGTCGTGGGTCGCTTCGCCGGGGTCGGTGCAGGTCGTCGGGCCGATCTTGCCGCAGTTGGACATGAAGCCGTCGCAGTCCCACGAGCCGTCTTCGGACTGGTGCCAGCGCAGCCACTCCAGACCGTCCTTGAGGGCCTGCTCGGTACCGGAGCCGCCGCGCGCCTTCAGGTTCTTGCGGCCGCCGAAGCGCCCGCCGAACTTGCCGCCGGCGCCGCCGCCGATGCCGATCACGTCGTTGAACGCCTTCGAGTCGAAGGGCGAGTCGGCCGTGAAGTCGGGGTCACCCTGCACGGACTCGAAGTCCTGATTGGTGTCCTCTTCGTTGTGGTCCGAGACCTCGGCGTCCTTGAGGACGGGCTCCTCGGTCGGCTCCTCTTCGTTGATCTCTTCCGGCTCTTCTTCCGGCGGATCCTCGAACACCTCCTCAGGAGTGGCCTCGATGCTGGCCTCGATCTTCGTCTCCTGCTTCTTCTCCATCTGCTCCCACGGGATGGCCATCATGATCAGCACGATGATCAGGTGGGCCGCCGCGGAGATGGCGAGCCACGGAGCGCGGCTCATCCAGTCGTAGAGGACGTCGTTGAAGGTCTCCTCGCGCTCCCATGCCTTGGGGAGCGAGGATTCGATGTGGATGTTCGAGTAGTCGTTGGGTTGCTGGGTCATCGACCGGCTCCAGGGGGCCTGCGGAGGGCCATCGGGGCGAACCGTGGCGTCCGGCAGGGGTGCCGAGACGTCCGCGGGGTCGACCGAGGGGCCACCGGGGAGGCGTTGGATGTTCCGGAACATCCCGAGGGATGTTCCGCGTGGGCTTCCAACGCCGCAGGCTTGGTGGGGTTCACACTATAGCGACAGAGCGCCTTGGCTACCGCCCCCGAACCCGCTTGGAGGCGCTTCTCGGCAGGTCCGAGCCGCGGGCGGCCGGCGCCGAAGCCGGGGGAACGAGGGGGGGAGGCGGGGCTCGGCCCCAAGGGCCTATCCGCTACGGCTTCGGGGCGGCCGCGCCTGCCGGATCGGGAGCGTCGGGGCCCTCGGGCTTGGCGCTCTTCGCGCGGGGGGCGCGGGCCTCGGGCGGCCAGATGTAGGCGGCTCGGTACAGCTCGCCGACCCCGAGGTCGCGGCGCAGCTCGCCCAAGGACTTCAGATCGCGCTCGCGCAGCAGCTTTTGGACCTCGCGGTCGGTGAACTCGGCCCCTTCGCGGCGCTCGAGGTCGGCGACGCGCATCAGGACGAACCCGACGAGCTCGCCCTCGACCCGCAGGCCCTGCGGCTCGCTGATCGCGCCGACCGAGGCGCCGTCGATGAACTCGGCGAAGTCCGGGAAGGCCTCGCGGACGCGCGAGAGCTCGCCCTTGGGCAGGAGACCCTTCTGGCGGCGGCTCTCGCCGTCGCCGGAGTACTTGCCCGCGAGCTCGCCGAAGTCCTCGCCCCCCAAGGCCCGCTCGCGCAGGGCCCGCGCCAGCTCGAGCGCCTTCTGGGCCGACCCCGCGCCCGCGGCAGTCACCAGGATGGCCTGCAGTTGGATGGTCGAAGGGAAGAGCTGCTCGACCGGCTGGCGACGGTATTGGAACAGCATGCGGCCGGGCCGCACGAAGCGGTCGACGTAGGGCCGACCCGAGACGCCCGGGTCGCGGCCGTCGACCGAGCGCAGCCAGAACTCGCGGTAGTAGAAGTCGCGGCGCTGCTCGCGCAGGGTCTCGGTGTCGAGGTCGGCGGCCTTCAGGTCGGCGCCGAAGTTCGAGGCGCTGCCAGAGTCCTCGATGAAGTTGCGCAGGTCGTCGTCGACGAGCGACTCCACCCGCGCCGAGTCGAAGCCGAGGTCTCGACCGGCCTGCGTCATCAGCTTGCTGCGCACGAACTCCGCGTGGCTCTCCTGGATGACCTTGCGGCGCTCGTCCTCGTTGGTGACCGACTGGCCGCGCCGCCGCAGCTCGCGGTAGAAGTCGCCGAGCGTGATGACCTCTTCGTTGACGATCAGATAGACGCCGTTCAGCACCTCGGGCGCGGTGGCGGGGCCGGGGGCCGGAGCCACGCTGGGGGTCGGATCCTGTGTCGAGCCTTCGCCCGCGCGCGGGGGCGTGGGCGGGCCCGACTGAGCGAGCGCGGGGAGGAGCGCGAGGAGGTGCGGGAGGAGGTGCGGGAGGATCACGGGCGTTGCGCCGCGATTGTCGACCGCTGCGGGGTGCCCTGCAAGAGCTCCTCCAGCCATGCGAGCGCCTTCTCGGGCGTGCGGCGCGAGGTGGGGATCACCAAGTGCGCGAGGCCGGTGCGGATCGCGCGCAGGTCGACCTTGCGGCCGGCGAGCGCGTGCTCGAGCGTCACCCGGTCCTTGAACTCGAGGAGGTACACCTCGCTGCGGTAGGACACGCGCGTGAGCCCGAGCTCGCTCGCGCGAGCGCGCAGCCGGAAGCTCTGCAGCAGCGCCTGCGCCTCGGTCGGCAGGCGCCCGAAGCGATCCCGCAGCACGCCCTCGAGCTCCGTCGCGGCCTCCGGCGAGTGGATCGTGTCGAGCTGGCGCAGGATCTCGAGGCGTGTCGACTGCTCCTTGATCCACGTGTCGGGCAGGAAGGCGCGCAGGCCGAGCTCGAGCTCGACGCCCGCCGAGAGCTCCGCCTCGCTCGTGACCGTGTCGCGCCCGCCGCCTTGGCGCACGCGCTCGACGGTCTCCTTCAGCAGGCGGCAGTACAGGTCGTAGCCGACCGATGCGATGTGCCCCGACTGCTGCGGTCCGAGGATGTTGCCTGCGCCGCGCAGCTCGAGGTCCTTCATCGAGATCGCGAAGCCCGAGCCGAGCGTCGCCATCTCTTCGAGGGCCTTGAGTCGCTCGCGCGCGATCTCCTTCATCGGCTTGAGCGGATCGACGAGCAAGTAGCAGTGCGCCTTGTGTGAGCCGCGTCCGACGCGCCCGCGAAGCTGGTGCAGCTCCGAAAGACCGTAGTGATCGGCCTCGTCGATCAGAATGGTGCCCGCAGCGGGGATGTCGAGGCCGTTCTCAACGATCGTCGTCGCGACGAGCACGTCGACGTCGCCGCGCGAGAAAGAGTCCATGACCTCTTCGAGCTGCTTCGCAGGCATCTGACCGTGCCCGATGGCGAAGGAACACTCCGGTACGAGGTCCTGAAGCGCGCGCGCCTCCTGCAGGATCGTGCTGACGCGGTTGTGCAGGAAGAACACCTGTCCGTCGCGGTTTTTTTCGCGCAGCAGCGCCTCGCGAACGAACTCGCGATCGGTGCGGTCGACGATGCGCGTCTCGACGTCTTGGCGACCCGGAGGAGGCGACGAGAGCGCGGAGATGTCGCGCACGCCGGCGAGCGACATGTGCAGCGTGCGCGGAATCGGCGTCGCGGAGAGCGCGAGCACGTCGACCATCGCGCGCATCGACTTGAAGTGCTCCTTGTGCGTGACGCCGAAGCGCTGCTCTTCGTCGATGATCACGAGGCCTAGGTTCTTGAACGTGACGTCCTTCGAGAGGATGCGGTGCGTGCCGACGACGATGTCGATTTCGCCGCTCGCCACTCCCTTCAGCACCTTCTTCTCGTCGGCGCCGGTGACCGTGCGCGAGAGAACGCCAATTTCGACGGGGAAATCGGCGAGCCGCTCGCGGAACGAGAGGAAGTGCTGGTGCGCGAGCACGGTCGTCGGAACGAGGATCGCGACTTGTCCACCCGCCGCTGCGACGCGGAACGCGGCTCGCACCGCGATTTCCGTCTTGCCGAAGCCGACGTCGCCACACAAGAGGCGGTCCATCGGACGCAGTCCTTCGATGTCCTCCGCGATGTCGCCGTCGGCGTGGGCTTGGTCGGGCGTGTCGACGTACGGGAACGCACCGATCATGTCCTTCAGGAGCGCGGGATCCGCGCGCCACGGGGTGCGCTGCTTCAGCTCGCGCTTGGCCTGCACCTCGAGCAGATCGCTCGCCAAGTCGAACAGCGCGCGCTCGACCTTCTCGCGCCGCTTGCGGAACGACTGGCTGCCGATCTTGTCGAGCACCGGCGACGCGCCCGCGCCGATGTAGCGCTGCACGAGGTCGATGCGCGTCGCGGGGACGTACAGGCTGACTTCGTCGGCGAAGAGCAAGTGCAGGTGCTCTTCCTCGCCGCCGCCGCGCGCCATGCGCACGAGTCCCTTGTACAGCGCGAGCCCGTGCACGGCGTGCACGACGTAGTCGCCGACCTTGAGGTCGAAGAACGACTGCAGCGCGCGCGTGCGGTGCGCGACCTTCGCCGGAGCGACACGGCGCGCGCCCGCGATGCCGACGAGCTCGTGGTGATCGACGACGATCACGCCGAGCGCGGGGAAGCGGAAGCCTTTCGCGACGGAACCGACGCGGACCTCGACGTTCTCCACTCCGCCGGCTTCGGACAGCACCGTTCGGAAGCGATGTTCCTCGGCCTCCGTGCGACACAGCACGATCGCTTGCGTTCCGTCGCTCGTTGCCTCGCGCAGGAGCTCGGGCGCTTGACGGATGCCGCCGGAGAGCGCTTGCACCGAGCGCGTGTCGAAGTGCACGTCCTTAGCCGGCAAGCTCTGCAGGCGCAGTCGTCGGCGCGCATCGCGCGCCTGCCACAGAATCCCGAGTTCGCGCTGGTGCGAGGCCGATTGAATCGAGAGTCCGTGCGCGCGATCCTCGATTCGCAGCGGCTCGACTTCGGCGAAGACGGCCTGAGGCGGCAGGAGCAAGGCCGGAGACACTCCGCTGGAGTCCTCGACGCCGCCCGCATCGCGCGCGAGGCAGACCGCGATCTTGTCGAGCTTCTCGACGCTCTTCTGCTCGGCGGGGTCGAACGTGCGCAGGCTCTCGATCGAGTCGTCGAAGAGCTCGATGCGCAGCGGCCATTCGCTGGCGAAGGGGAAGACGTCGAGGATGTCGCCGCGCAGCGACACTTCTCCCGCGCGCTCGACGAGGGGCTGGCGCTCGTAGCCCGCGTCGACGAGCTGCTTCAAGAGTTGCTCGGTGACGAGCTTCTGACCGACTGCGAGCTGCAGCGTCGCCGCGACGAGATCGCCGGGCTTGGGCAGAGGCTGCAGCAGCGCCAGCAGAGACGCGACGATCACGCGCGGGCGTTGCTCGGCAGGTCCGCTGAGACGTTGCGCGAGCTCGATGCGCTGGCGAATCGCCGCCAGATCTCCGCCGTCGAGCTTGCCCTTGCCGCCTTCGCGCGCCGGAAAGAGGAGCGCCTGCGCACCGAAGAACTCGAGATCATCGCGCAGCCCATCGGCTTCCGCCTCGCTGGCCGCGACCACGATCCACGGTGACTTCGAGCGCCGTACGAGCGTGGCGAGAACCAGCGCCTGTGCCGAGCCCCACAGCCCGCCCGCCGCGATTTCCGCTCGCTCTCTCAGCAAGCGCTCGAGCTGCTCGACTTGCGGCAGCGTGGCAGCGCTGGCCGCGAGCGCCGCGGCGCCACCGATCTCGGACTGCATGCGCGGGAGTATACGTTGCGCGACGTCTCGCCGATCTCTTCCGCTACGTCTTCGCGTTCGGCGCGATGAGCGGCAGCAACTCTCCGACTCGCCCGCGCAGAACGGCGCTCGCGAACACGTCGTAGTCCGTGGCCTGCAGGTTGACGATGAGGAGCGGCTTGCGAGCGCGCAGTGCGACGAGAGGAAGCGTCGCAATCGGCTGCACTTCCAAGCTCGTCCCCGCGATGATCACGAGGTCGCAGCTGCGGATGGCGTCGAGCGCATCGAGCGAGGGGCCGTCGGGCATCGGTTGATCGAAGGCGATCGAGTCGGGCTTGAGGATGCCTTGGCAGCGCGGGCAGTAGGGCGCGCGCACGCCGCCTTGGATCCAGCGAAAGACCTCCCCGCGGTCGTAACGCGCGAGGCAGCGCAGGCAGGAGACCGAGTGCTCGTTGCCGTGGATCTCGAGCACGCGCGAATCGCTCACACCACCGCGCTGGTGGAGACGGTCGACGTTCTGCGTGATGACGCGCTCCAGCTTACCTGCGCGCTCGAGCTCCCCGAAGAAGCGGTGCGCCGCATTGGGCTCGGCCGCGCGCAGAACGAGATAGAAGTCCTGACTCATCTCCCAGTACTTTGCGCGGCTCTCCTCGCTCGCGAGAAACTGCTCCCAGCGAAAGTGCGCGGTGTCGTACTGCTTCCACGCGACCGTGCCCGTTCGGTAGTCAGGAATGCCGCTCTCGGTGGACAGGCCCGCGCCCGTAATCGCGACGATGCGGCGCGAGCCTGCGACGAGCGCTGCGGCTCTCGCGAGTTCCGTGCGCAGTTCCTGCGCCTGCGCCTCCGAGGGGTCGCGCTGGGCCAAGCCCTGCCAGTAGCGCCAGCCGAGCTCGCGCCCGCGCGCCCAACGTTCGCCGACCTCCGGAGACGAGGCTTGGTGCAGAGGCACGAGCTGCGGCAGGAACGAAGACGCGGGTGCGATGCGCAGCAAGAGCAGGAAGGAGCTGGTGGTGAACCAGAACGGCAAGGTCAGCATCGGCAGACCCGCGTCACGAAACTCGAGGCCGAGCAGTGCCCACACGAAGAACGAAACGACGACCGCGAGGCTCGCGTAGGACCAAGCACGAACGCCGCCCGCGCTGAAGACTCCAGCGAGCGCCATGAAGGTGGGGATCGCGGTGGTGAGCACGAAGCTCGACCCCAGCGCCCCGTACCAGCCGAGGCACGCATAGCCCACGAGTGCGCCGAGCCCCGCTCCGGCGACGAGGTGCAGCAGCGAAGCGCGCGAATGCAGCCAGCTCGCAAGCAAGATGAACAGCACGGCGGGAGCGCTGCGCCAACTCGGCGCGAGCGCCGAGCGAATCTCGCTTGCGTAGAAGTCCGCCTTGAAGAGATCCGCCGCACTCGCGAGGTGCGTGGGAACGCCGACGCTCGGCCACGCCTCGTAGCCTCCGAAGCGGGCGAGTCCGAGCGCGAGCGGCAATCCGACGAGCAGGGAGGCGAGCGAGAGCGGTGGAATCGCGAGTCGGCGCGCCCAAGGACCATCGATGAGCCAAGCCTGCAGAAGAGTCGTGGCCGCCGCCGCGAGCGGCACGAGCGCGAGACCGAGCTCGACCGAGACGGTCATCGAGAAGACCGCGAACGCGGCGAGAGCTCCGTTGAATCCGAAAAGCCCGCTCTCGAGCTGTTGCTTCTCACGTTGGGCGAGGTGCGCGACGGCGGTCGAGGCGAGCACACCGATCAATACGGCGGTCCCGAGGGTCGGCGATGCGGCGAACGTCGCGAGATAGAGCAGCGCGCCGGCCCGCGCACTCGGCAGCAGGAAGAGCGCGCCGTAGCCGGTGAGGACCGCGCGATAGAGATCGTCGCCTCGCAGGCGCTGCGCAACGCTCGTCAACGCTCAGGACCCTCGCAACAAGATCGAGCCCCGCGTCTCGTCGTTCACGAGGTGCGCAGGCAAGCGCTCCGGCTCGCGCACGTACGCGTCGGATTCGCGCTCGCGAATCACGTCGATGCCGTGCTCGTGGGCCATGACGTACGTAGGACGCATGTAGATGAACTGCATCGACTGCGAGAAGTTGTAGGCGCCGACGTCTTGGATCACCAGCAGGTCTCCGGCGCGCAGCGACGGCAGGATGATGCTCTGACGCACGCAGTCGATCTGCATGCACAGCGGCCCGACCATGCGGTAGCTCTCGAGCGTACCTTCCTTCTCCTCGACGGGTCGGATCTCATGGTCGTACCAATACGCCGTCGGAAGGATGTGCACGCCGCAGTCGACGAGCGCCGCCTTCTGCTGGCCGGAGCCGCGCTTCACCGCGCGCACGGTTGTGATCATCGACACCGCTTCGTCGACGAGGAAACGTCCCGGCTCGAGGAACAGGCGTGGCGCGCGGCGGAACTGGCGTGCGGCCTTGCGCAGCGGTCCGGTGATGGCGGCCGCGTAGTCTTCCGCGGTCACGGCGAGGGCTTCGCCGGGGAGCATCGTGTGGTGCAGCGTGTTGCGCGTGGCGTAGCCGCCGCCGAGATCGAGATATCCGATCTCCACTCCGAGCTCGCGCTCGAGTCGCAGCGCGAAGGCGATCAGCGCTTCCGCCGCCTTTCCATAGACGGCCGGATCTGGGAGGTACGTGCCGATGTGCGCGTGCAGGCCGGTGAGTCGCAGCTTGGGTTCGCGTGCGATCGCTCGCGCGGCTTCGAGCGCATGCTCGGTCTCGAGCGAGAAGCCGAACTTGTCCCACGGCGGGTAGTTGAGCTGAATCGAACAGCGCAGGCCGACCTCGCGCGGCTGGTCGAAGCTGCGCGACAGGGCGATGACGCGCTCGAGCTCGTCGTCGCTGTCGAGGTGCATCCGCGCTCCCTCGCGGAACCCGAGCTCGAGATCTTCGTCGGTCTTGTAGGGACCGTTGAACAGAATCTCGCTTCCCGGGATGCCGAGATCGCGGCACAGACGGTACTCGAAGCCAGAGACGACCTCGCCCCACGCTCCTTCGTTGCGGAGCACGGCGACGACGGCCGAGAGGTAGTTGGTCTTGACCGAGCAGCCGATGTGAGTGTCCGGCCACGCGGCGCGGAAGGCGCCGATCATCTTGCGGTACGCCGTGCGCAGCTTGCTTTCGTCGACGACGCACAGCGGACTCCCGTAGCGCGCGACGAGCGCCTTGACGTCGTGACCCGCGAGCATCGGCATCGCGCTCGTGCGTCGTGCCGCGACCGGCGGGCGCTCGAGCGGTCCTGCAGGCAGCGCGTGAAGCTCCGGGGACTGATAGCGTTGCTTGGGTTGGGTTCGTGCCATGGTCGTGTGTGTCAGCGAAGGAGTGCGAGCGCAGCGGCCGAGTTCGGATCGACGACGATGTCGTGGGCCGTCTGGGAGAACAGCGTCCCGGCCGCGACGTGGCGCGGACGGGGAAGTTTCTTGCCGAGCCATGCAGCGACGGCGAGCTCCGGCAGATTGGGCCCCTCGCGCAAGCAGGCCTCGATCCAGACGGGGAACGCCGCCTGCGCGTCGAGCGCGAGCGGACCGTGCTCCGTGGCGACGAAGGTCACCGTGAGCGGCCCGGTGAGCTTGGCGGCCTTGGCGAGCTTGCACGCGGACTCGACGAGTCGCTCGTCGTCGATCGTCACGCCGAGCCAAGGCCGCAGACGCGGGTCGTCCTCCAAGACGCGCAAGGAACACGCAGCGACCAGCGCACCCCGCGGTCCGATCACGACGCAGGTCTCTTGCAAGGAACGCACGTTCGGACTCGACATCGTGACCGCATCGGCACCGAGCTCGCGCAAGGCGCGCGTCTGCCGCAGTGCCTCGAGCGCATCGAACGCGCGGCGCCGCAGGCCCATGCCGCCGAAGAGCGTCACGGGCCACGCGAGTGCAGCGAGCATCGTTTCCACCGTTGCGACCGGAGGAATCGTCGCGCCTTCGATCGAGTGGATGCGGGCTCGACGGCAGGTGCTCGCCAGCCTCGAAGGGGCGAGCGTCGCCATGGAGGCACCGCTCGCTGCGAGCAGCTCGGCCCCAGCCCGAGCGAGCTTGGGACGCAGCGGAGCCAGCGCGGCCGCGACGCGCGCGCTGCCGGGAATGACGACGCTCACTCGATGCGCCGCCACGGCGTCGAGCAAATTGCGCTCGAACTCCGCGGCATCTCGCCATGGCTCGCCCACGAGCTCGAAGGCATCGCCCGAGCCGGGGCGGAACGCGCCGCTCTCCGCAGCGCGGCAGGCGAACGCGACGAGAGAACTCGCGTGCAGGGCCGCGCGCAGTCCCGGTCCCGCGCACGACTCCGGGCCATCCTCGAGCCCGACGATGGCAATTCTGTTCGTTCGCTTCATTCGCGCCCCACGATCGACTCGAGACCCTTCAAGCTCGACTCGTAGCGGGGCTCGATCGCGATCGCGCGCAGGAAAGCCTCGCGCGCATCTTTGAACTTGCCCTGCTTCGCGAGACACCAGCCGATGCCGTCGTGCGGATCTGCGTAGGCCTGCTTCGCGCCGGAGTGAAGCTCCGCGAGCTGCCGGAACGTCTTGAGCGCTCCGCCGAAGTCGCCGAGCGCGTACAGCTTCCAGCCGTACACGCTGAGCGCGTTCGATGCCGGTCCCCACGAGCCCTCTTTCTTCGGCAACGTGGCGAGGTGCTTCGTCATCAGCTCGCGCCCCTCGTCGAGCTGGCCGCGCTCGAGCAGGGTGAGCGCGAGTCCGTAGCGAGCTGTCGGCTCGAGCGGATCCTTCTCGATCGCGAGTCGGAAGTCGACCTCGGCCCGCGCGTATTGGCCCTTGCCGAACCACGCCCAGCCGAGCGGGCTGTAGAGCCGCGCAAGTTCGTCGACGCGCGCGAGCTCGGGCTTGAGCCAGTCCGCATCTTCGAGCGTGGGGTCGATTCGCACCGCGCGCTCCAGTTCGATCCGCGCATCCACGGGCTTGCGCTGCTCGAGATATACGGCCGCGAGTCCGCTCAGCGCGCTCGCGGAGGCGCCGTCGAGTGCCGTCGCGGACTCGAACGCCGTGAGCGCGCGTTCGAAGTCGCGACAGCGGTAGCGGGCCCAACCCAAGAGTGCGTTCGTCTCGGCATCTTGGGCGAGGTCCGGACAGGCCGACGCACGCTGGAGTTTCTCGATCGCGGTGCTCCAGCGCTGTCCCTTGGACTCGAGAATGCCCCAGCCCTTCCATGCAAAACCCAGATCGGCCTTCGCTGCGGTCGCTGCCGTGAAACGTCGCTCGGCGCCTGCTGTGTCCCCGAGCTCCGTGCATGCCCAGCCGAGCGCGGCGAGCACGCGCGGCTTCTGCGCGGCGTCGACGACACCCGACTCGATGCGTGCGAGCAATGCCTCGAGAGCGGACTTCGCGCGCTCGTGCGAACCCTGCTCGAAGAGCTGCCACGCCGCGTCGTAGTCGGCGCTGCGCGCTCGTTCCACGGCGCGCTGTCCCGCCGTGGCATCGGAGTAGCCGGGCAGCAGTGCTGCGGCTTCGTCGAAGGCTCTCGCAGCGGCGTCGAGATCGCCTCGCGCGAAGAGCACCCAGCCGGTGCCGCACGCCGGATCCGGCCAGTCGCCGTGCGCGGCTCGCGCCGTGCGGAAGCGCTCCAGCGCGCGTTCGGGCTGTCCGAGGCGGTAGCAAATCCAACCCGTCAGCGAGGTCCCGTCGAGCGCGACCTGCGCCGGACGGGAGTCTTCCAGCGTGGTCGGCACGTAGATCGGCGGCAGCGCGGAGAGTGTCTGTCCGCCGAACTCGATCAGTCCGAGTGCGCGCTCGTGTTCGCCCAGTCGATACGCGGTGAACGCCAGCCCGCGCAAGGTGTCCGCGTCGTCGCCGAGCAGGTTGCGCGCGGCCTGAAACAACTCTTGGGCACGGGAGGTGTCATACGCGTTGAAGGCCGCCCAGCCCGCGGTCCGGTACAGCGGCCACCACTCCTTGCGAGCGTCGACGAGCACCTTCAGCTCCGCGCCGAAGGCGTCGGGACTGAGTTCCACGGCGCGCTGGAAGTGGGGGAGCGCGTCGCGTTCCTTCTCCTGTCGCACGTCGCACCAACCGAGCCCCAGCTCGGCGCCCCAAGGTGCAGCGGACTTGGCTCGCGCCGCATCGAACTGCTTGCGGGCCGCAGTGAAGTCGCTCTTCCAATAGGAGCACCAGCCCGCGAGCACTTGGGACTCGTAGTGACTCGGATCGATCTTCAGCGCGAGCTGGAGGGACACCAAGGCCTCGGTCCATTGCGCTTGCGCATAGCGGCAATAGCCGATGCCGCGTGCAGCGGAGGCGAGGTCGGGCCGCGCCTTGAGCGCACGCTGAAATGCGCGCACGGCTTCGTCGTAACGGCCCAAGTAGTACGCGCACCAGCCGTCGCCGTCATGGGCCTCTGCGACCGAGGAAGTTCCCGCGGCGGTCTCGCCCGCTGCGATTTGTTGGAACAGCGTGCGCGCATCGAGGTACTTGCCCGAGGCGCGCAGTGCGTTGGCTTGCTCCATCGGCGCCTTGCGCGCGGCCGCGACGGCTTCGACCCCTTGCAGGCTCCACTTGTAGCGGGGATCGCACTGCAACGCGCGCTCGAACGCCTGCTGCGCTTCGTCCCATGCTCCGAGGAAATAGTGACACCAGCCGATTCCGTCGTGCAACGCCGCGACGTTCGGGTAAGAGCGCACATCGCGCTGCATGAGTTCGAGGGCGGCCTTGTAGTCGCGCCGCCGAAAGAGCGACCACGCGTCTTGGCCTTGCGCCTGTGCGAGGAGAGGGGCGGCGAGCAGCGCCGCAGCGAGCCAACTCGGTAGGTTCACGGCTGGTGCTCCAATCGACCGTCTGCGAGCAGCGCGGCGAGTGCCGACGCGTCGGACAAGGTGGTGTGCGAGGTGCGCAGAAACATCGCTCCGGTGCGAGCCTTGCGCGGCTCGGGCAGGGTCTCTTCGAGCGCGAGTCGCAGCGCGAGGTCGGGGAGGTTGAGTCCCATGCCTGCGCTCGCTCCGACCCAAGCGGGAAAGCGTGCGTTGATCTCGATCAAGTGGAACTTGCCGCTCGACGTCTCGCGCATCAGTTCCAGTTCGAGCGGCCCTTCCCACTCGAGCGCGTGCATCACGCGCTGCGCTGCGGCATGGGCGTGCTCGTCCTCGACGACGCGCGCCCCGATGGCCTTGCCCGCGCTCGACAGCACGGTCTTTTGGATCGTGATCATGCCGACGGCGTCTCCGCCACGACGCGCGACCGCGCACACGTCGAATTCCTCGCCGATCACCGGCATTTGCGCGAGCACCGGATAGCCCCACAGCGAAACCATGCGCCAAAACGCCGCTTCGGCTTCGGCTTGGTGGGTGACCCTGACCGCATCCGCGAGCGAGCCTTTGATCCAGCACGGGAAGGTCCAGTCCGGCTGGCGCCAGAACGTGCGGGGATCCGTGATGACTTCGGTCCGAGGGCAGGCGATCCCATGCTGGGCGGCCCACGCGGGAAGTCGCTGCTTGTAGCGCTGCTTCACGGCGCGAGCGCTCGGGATGAGCATGCGGATGCCGGCTGCCGCGAGCTCGTCCTTGTGTCCCGCGTACAAGGGCAGTTCCGAGTCGAGCGACGGAATCAGCACGTCGAGGTGCTCGATGGAGTGGATCTCCTGCAGTCGCCGCAGCAGCACTGCCGCGGGATCTCCCGGCAGCGGCGTGAGGTAGACGCGGTCGAACAAGTCGCGTCGGAAGGCGGAGGTCAGCGTCGGCTCGTAGGCCAAGCCGATCAGAACGATGTCGTCGCCGCGCGCCTCTCGTAGCGCTCGCGCGACGGCGGCGCCGGGATAGGGGTTGTCGCGACCTTCGAGGCCCGTGATGGCGACGACCGGGCGCCGCGCCTTACTTCTGGAGGAGCCCATGGAATTGCAGCGTGGCGAGGAAACGGTCGAGGTCGTCGGCGAGCACCCACGCGGGCGCATCGAATCGCTCGCGCAGTTGCGCGAGCAACTTGGCGCGAGGCGTTCCGCGTTCGAGGAGCGTGACGATCGCGTCGCCGACCTCGTTGAGCGCGAAGACGCCGCCCGAGCGGGGGTCGAACAGGCGCGTCGCGGCGCCCTCCCTGCGCTCGATCTTCAGTCCCTTGCGTAACTTCATCTACCCAACCTCCACAGCGAGACGCTCCGCGAGCTCGCGCCACTCGCGCCGCGCGGCGTGTCGAGGCGCCGCGCGGCGCGAGTGGCGCG
>JBIKYW010000199.1:0-6068 GCA_044355055.1 Planctomycetota bacterium
GTAGTGCCCGCGACGATGTGGCGCGCGATGACGACGCCGGATGCGGAGAATCGCATCCTGATGGCACTGCGTCCGTTCTTGGCGCGCAAGGGTGACATCGTCGCCGTGATCGAGTGCGGCATTGGGGAGCGCTGGGATGCGAAGCGGCGCGAGGTCTACGGCATCGAGGCGAGCGTCACGCTCGCGGAGTCGCTCGCGCGCTGCGGAGTTCGTGCGGACGAGGTGACTCACGTCGTCGCATCGCATGCTCACTGGGATCATTTCGGCGCTGCGGTGGTCGAGCATGGCGGCGCGCTCTCGCCGCTGTTTCCGAACGCGCGCCACTACTTGCCCAAGGTCGAGATCGCGAACGCGCTGAACCCTGACCATGTTCGCCGCGCCTCGTATCGCCGCGAGGATGTCGAGCCGCTCGCGCGCGCGGGGCTGCTCGTCGCCTACGAAGGAACGGCGGAGATCGTGCCCGGACTGCGCACACACGTGCTCGGCGGGCACTCCGATGGCGTCGCGGTGATCACGCTCGACGAAGAGCGCGACGACGGCGCAGTCTTTTGGGCCGACGTCGTGCCGACCGCGCACCACGTACAGCCGCCGTACATCATGGCCTACGACATCGACGTCGCTCGCAGCTTCGAGGTGCGCTCGAAGTGGATTGCACGCGCCGCAGAGCGACGCTGGACGGGGCTCTTTTATCACGACCTCGACACAGCCTTCGGCCGCATCGAGCGAGACGGCAAGCGCTTTCGCGTGACTCCGCTCGAGGGCGTGGCGTCGTGAGCGACCTCGTCGCGCGTGCACTCGCGTTGTACGCGGGATGCGCGAGCTACTCCGACATCGGCGAGGCTTCCGTCGTGATCGCGCGCGGCCCCAAGGCGTGGCAGCGCACCACGCAGCGCTTTCCGTTCCAGACGGCGTTCGTGCGCCCTGCTCGCTTCCTCTTCGAGTGGAAGACGATGGGCGTCGGGCCCAACGAGCAGTGGCCGCACGCGGCGCTGTGGCGCAACGCGCGCGGTGTGTTCGAGTGGCAGACCGATCCCGAGGTCCGCGAGTGCGCGGTCCGTCCGATCGGCTCGCTCGCGGCGCCCTTGCAGGCATGGAGCAGCTCGTGTGCGGGCGCCTCGGTGCTCGTGCCGGGGCTCTTGGGACTGTGCGAAATGTCCAGCTCGCTCGACGGACTGCAGCTCGCGGGCGAGGATGAAGTCGATGGCCGTCGCGCGCATCGACTCGAGAAGAGCCTCGTCGGCGGTGTCTTCGTCGCATGGATCGGCGTCGAGCGGCCGCTGCTCCTGCGCACGTTCCAGCGCCTGCGTCACTCACCGGAGCGCGACGCCACGCTGCGACAGCTCGCAGAGCGCGCGGAGCTCCCGGCCGAGGTGCGCGAGGCCGTGCTCGCAACTCCATCGGTCGACTCCGAGCGCATCGTCGAGACCACGATCTTCCTGCGGCCCGAGCTCGACCCCGCGCTCTCCGACGCTGTCTTCGAGCCGCAGCCGCCCCGCTGAGTCGCCTCAGCGCGCGCCGCTGCCGGCCGTGGTCGACACGATCGCGTCGACGAACGCGGCCGGGTCGAAGGGCTCGAGCAGATCGAGCTGCTCGCCGGTGCCGATGTAGCGCACGGGGAGCCGCAGCTCGCGCACGATCTGGCACACGGCGCCGCCGCGTGCGGTGCCGTCGAGCTTGGTGATCACGAGGCCGGAAACCGGAACGTGCGCCGTGAACTCTTTGGCTTGGCGGATCGCGTTTTGGCCGTTGGTACCGTCGAGCACCAGCCAAACCTCGTGCGGTGCGCCGGGCAGCCGCTTCTCGATCACGCGCCGGACCTTGCCGAGCTCGGCCATGAGGTTGGTCTGCGTGTGCAATCGCCCCGCGGTGTCGACGAGCACGACGTCGATCCCGAGCACGCATGCGCTCTCGACCGCGTCGAACGCGACGGACGCCGGGTCCGCGCCTTCCTTGCCGCGCACGATGGGGGCGTTGTTGCGATTCGCCCAGATCTCGAGCTGTTCGGCGGCGGCGGCGCGGAACGTGTCGCAAGCGGCGAGCAGCACCGACTTCTTCTGCGTCTGAAAACGATGCGCGAGCTTGGCGATCGAGGTTGTCTTTCCCGAGCCATTCACCCCGACGACGAGGATCACCGTCGGATGCGCGTGGAGCACTGCCTCGCCGGGAACGACGCCTGGGGGCGCGACGAATCCGAGCAGGACCTCGCGCAGCACCGAGCGCACCTCGTCCTCGCCCTTGATCTCGCCGCGCTCGTGCAGGCGGTTGATCTCCGCCATCACCTCGCCCGCGATCGGACCGAGGTCGCCTTGGTAGAGCAGCTCCTCGAGCTCGTCGAGGAGCGCGCGATCGATGGCGCGCCCGCCCTTGAAGAGCTTGGCGATGTTGTCGCTGAGCGCCTCGCGGGTGCGCGTCAGCCGTTCCTTCAGGCGATCGAAGAGGCCCACGGACTCACTCCTGCGGCGCGCTCTTGGCGTCGACGTGGCGCGACTTGATCTTGTCGAGGATGCCGTTGATGAAGGCGCCCGAGTTCTGCGTCGAGAAGCGCTTGCCGAGCTCGATCGCCTCGTTGATCGCGACCTTGGGCGGCACGTCTTTCGAGTGCAGCATTTCCCACGTCGCGAGCCGCAGCACGTTGCGGTCGATGACCGCCATGCGCGAGATGTCCCAGTTCTGTGCGACCGAACGGATGATCTCGTCGAGGGCTTCGCGCTCCTCGTACGTGCCGCGCGTCAGGTGCAGCGCGAAGTTGCGCGCCTCGCGATCGGACTCCTCGTCGAGGAGCAGCTCTTCGGCCTGCGCGAGGACGTCCTCGCCGCGCAGGTCGAGCTGGTAGAGCAACTGGAGCGCGAGCTCGCGACCGCGGGTGCGCTTCTTCACGGGTTGCCTCCGGTGCGGACGCCGAAGCCCGCCTTGCGGTGCGAGCCGCCGAGCTCGTGCGTGCTCTTGAGGGCCGCGAGCACCGCGACCGCGGCCTGCGCGACCTCGGCACCCTTGTCGTGCGTGCCGCCGGGCAGCGCGCGCGCCTGCGCCTGCTCGAGGGTGTTGCACGTGAGGACGCCCATCAGCATCGGCCGGTCGGTGTCGAGCGACACGCGCTGCAGGGCGTGACTCACTGCGGAAGCGATGTGGTAGTCGTGCGTCGTCTCGCCTTTGATCACGACGCCGAAGCACAGCACGGCCGCGAGGTCTCCGCGCATGGCCAGCGAGCGGGCGACGATCGGGATCTCGAAGGCGCCGGGGACCTCGACGACGTGCAGCCCGTCCTTCGCGAGACCCGCCGCTTCGAGCGTGGCGCGCGCGGAGGCGACCATCGCGTGCGTGAGGTCGCTGTGGAAGGTCGAGACCACAACGCCGAGCCGAGTGTCCGGCGGGAGGCGGTGAGAGGACGCGGAGGGCGGTGCGTTGCGGGCCATGCGAAGAAAAAGAGCGGGGTGAGCCCCGGCGGGGGCGGACCTTGGAGGGCCGAAGATTCTAGCGCTCCAGAACGCCCCGATGCACCCGAGTCCCGCTGTGCGCTCCCCAGCGCGTGACATTCCTCGGATCGTGCGGCTCGGGGCTATGCCGAATCGGCCGCGGAAGGCAATCTAGCGCCACCCCGCGAAGGAGCGCCTGCGCATGCCGTTGACCTCGGAGCTGAAGGAAACCCTCACCCTGATCTTGGCCGGCGGCCAAGGCGAGCGCCTGCGACCGCTCACCGACAAGCGTGCCAAGCCCGCGGTGCCCTTCGGCGGCTCGTATCGCATCATCGACTTCACGCTCTCCAACTGCATTCACTCCGGCCTGCGGCGCATCTTCTTGCTCACGCAGTACAAGGCGCGCTCGCTCGAAGAGCACATCCGCTTCGGCTGGAACTTCCTCCCGCGCCGACTCGAGCAGTTCATCTCGACGCGCCCACCGCACCACCAGGGCAAGGGCCTGTGGTACCAAGGCACCGCCGATGCGATCTTCCAAAACCTCGACACGATCGAGGAGGAGCGGCCGCGCCACGTGCTGATCCTCGCGGGCGACCACATCTACAAGATGGACTACAGCCGCATGATCCGCGAGCACCTGATCCATCGCGCGGCGCTCACCATCGGTGCGGTGAAGATTCCCGCGAGCGAGGCGCGCCACTTCGGGATCCTGCAGATCGACGCGCGCGGTCGCGTCACCAGCTTCGTCGAGAAGCCGAAGGCCAACGCACCGGAAATCCCCGGCCAGCCGGGCTTCTGCCTCGCGTCGATGGGCATCTACGTCTACGAGACCGACGAGCTGGTGCGGCGCCTGCGCACAGACGGCGCGGACCCGAAGTCGAGCCACGACTTCGGCAAGGATGTGATCCCGCGCATGATCGAAGAGGTGCCCGTCTACGCGCACAGCTTCATCGATCGCGATGGCGGTGAGCAGCCCTACTGGCGCGACGTCGGAACGCTCGACGCGCTCTACGAAGCCAACATGGATCTGCTCTCGGTCAATCCGAAGCTGAATCTCTACGACCTCGACTGGCCCATCTACTCGCTGTGGCACGCGGACCCGCCCGCAAAGACCGTGCTCGACGAGGCGAGCGGTCGGCGCGCGGAGGTCACGGAGTCGCTGCTCTGCCCGGGCGTCATCGTCTCGGGCGGCAAGGTGCGTCGCTCGATCCTCGGCAACCGCGCCTACGTCGACGAGCACGCGCTCGTCGAGGACTCGATCCTCTTCGGCGGCGTCGTGATCGGCAAGGGCGCCAAGGTTCGCCGCGCAATCCTCGACAAGTGGGTCAAAGTCCCCGACGGCGTCGAGATCGGCTACGACCGCGCGAAGGACGAGAAGCTCTTCACCGTGACCGAGTCCGGCATCACCGTCGTGCCCGCCGGCTACGACTTCGGTGCGAGCCCCAGCTCCTCGAGCCACACGCCCGAGCCCTACAGCTCTTGGAACTGACGCGCACTCAAGCGGGGTCGCTCGCGCCAGAGCTGCGAGAAGATTCGCGCTCGTTCTGCCCGAGTGCGCCGTGGACACTCCGTGCTCGCCGGATCTGTCTCACGCAGCCGCAAGGAATTACCCCATGACCTCGACGTTCCAATCCAAGGCCATCGGCGCCGCCAGCCCGACCTCGAAGCTCGCTCCGCTCACGATCCAACGGCGCGAGCCGGGTGCGAGCGACGTGCACATCGAGGTGCTCTTCTGCGGCGTGTGTCACTCGGACTTGCATCAGGTGCGCGACGAGTGGAAGAGCGTCATGCCGACGGTCTATCCGTGCGTGCCGGGGCACGAGATCGTCGGGCGCGTCGCGCGCGTCGGCGCGGGAGTCACGCGCTTCAAGGTGGGGGACATCGCCGCGGTCGGCTGCATGGTCGACTCGTGTCGCACGTGCTCGCACTGCAAGGCAGGGGAGGAGCAGTACTGCGCCACCATGCCGACCTTCACCTACAACTTCCCCGACAAGCACATCGGTGGGGTCACGCACGGCGGCTACTCCGACGCGATCGTGGTCGACGAGGCGTTCGTCCTGCGCGTCCCGCCGAGCCTTGACCCCGCGCGCGCCGCGCCGCTCCTTTGCGCCGGAATCACGACGTACTCGCCGCTGCGCCACTGGAAGGTTGGCCCGGGTCACAAGGTTGGCGTCGTCGGCCTCGGCGGCCTTGGGCACATGGGCGTGAAGCTCGCGCGCGCGATGGGAGCGGAGGTCGTGGTGTTCACGACGTCGGAGCGCAAGCGCAAGGACGCGCTCGCGCTCGGCGCGCACGACGTGATCCTCTCGACGGATCCGGCGGCCATGACCCAGCAGCTCGGGTCGTTCGACTTCATCCTCGACACGGTCTCTGCGCCGCACGACCTCAACGCCTATCTCGAGCACCTCAAGCTCGACGGCTCGATGGTGCTCGTCGGCGCACCGGCCGAGCCGATTCCGCTGGGCGTTTTCAGCCTGATCTTCAAGCGCCGTCGCCTCGCCGGCTCGGCCATCGGCGGCATCCGCGAGACGCAAGAGATGCTCGACTTCTGCGCGGCGCACGGCATCGCCGCCGACATCGAGCTCATCCCCGCCTCGAAGCTCGACGAAGCCTACGCGCGCCTCGTGAAGGGCGACGTCAAGTACCGCTTCGTCA
>JBIKYW010000200.1:0-6051 GCA_044355055.1 Planctomycetota bacterium
ATCGAGACTGAGAGTTCGCCCCGCGCCGAGCAGGTTCGTCTCGCGCAGGCCCGCGAGCGCGCGCAGGCCCTCGTACGAACCGTAGCCGGGCTCGAAGAAGACCTCGGTGCTCGTCACCTCCTCGACCTCGACGATCAAGGCGCGCTCCGACGCCGCTCCCGGCTCCAGCGAGAGCTCGACACGACGGAACAGCCCGCTGCGGTTGAGCCGCTGGAACGAAGCGCGGATCTCGCGGACGTCGTAGCGATCGCCCGTGCGGATCGTGAGCAGCTCGAGGACGTGACGCGTGCGAGTCTTCTCGTTGCCCCGCGCTTGGATCGAGGCGATCGTCACCCGCGGGCCCGGCTGGATGTTGAACTCGAGCGCCACGCGCGCCTCCGCGTCCGGCGGCGACTCCGTGAGCTCGACTTCGACGTCCGGATAGCCATTCTGCAGGTACTGCTCCTCGACGCGAGCGCGGAGGTCGAGCGGAGCTCTCGGCGTGAGCGGTCGCCCAACCCAAGACGCGGTGTCGAGCCGCCCGTCGACGTCGGGAATGCCACCGACGAGCTGCGGCCCCGCAGCGATCGTGTAGCGCGGCCCCTCCTCGAACTTGAGCAGCGCACGCACCTCGGTGCGCGCGTCGTTCCACTCGACCTCGACGGACGTGAAGCGCGCGTCGAGGTAGCCGCGGGATGCCGCTTCCCCTTCCATCGCACGTGCTGCGTCCGCGAGCTCGCGTTCCACGTACCAACGCGGCGGTCCCGCACGCTCCAAGCCGGTGAGCGCGGCTGCCGAGAGCAGCTCGCTTGGCTTCAGCCGCGTGCACCCCTCGATACGGACACCAGCCAGCCGAGCGCGCGGTCCCTCGGTGATGCGAAACACGGCGATCCTTCGCGGACCGGCGAGCTCCTGCAGCTCGTACTGAACGGAGCAGGCAGGAAACCCCTGCGAGCGGTAGTGCTCGACGAGCGTGTACGCCGCATCGTCGACCGCCGAGCGTGGCTGGGAGCGCGTAGGAAGGTCCGCGAGGTCGAGCTCGATTTCCTCGCGTAGGTCGCGCGGAGTGAAGGTGCGCGCGCCCTCCATGCGCACCTCGAGTTCGGAGGTACCCGTGCCTGACGACGTGACAGCAGCGCACGCCGCAAACAGCGCGAGCACGATCGTCCAACCTACGCGGCGGAGCTGCATCAGCGCAGCCTCATCACGAAACGGACGCCAAAGTTGATGCGCTCGTAGATGTCCCGCTCGCCGCGTAGGTAGATCGCGCGCCCCTCGCCCTCGGCCTTGCCGTGGACGCGTATCCGCACCTGCGCCGTCGAGCCGCCGTTCTGTGTGACGTCCGCGCCGGTCTGCACCTCGACGCGCTCCATCATCGAGCCTTCGCCTTCGAAGAGCCGCGAGAGCAGGTCCTTGCCGAGATAGACGATCACGGTCTCCGCTGCGTCGACCGCGTCATCGCCCGCGAGCGCTGCCCCCGGAGCGCGACCGGTCAGCAGCAGCAAGAGGATGTCCTCACTCGAAAGCGGCGGCATCGACGAGAGCTCGAGCTCCGGCTCGGAATAGCGGCCAGCCACGCGCACCTGTACGTCGAACCCTCGCACGCGCGTCGACATCGAAAAGTCGAGTGTCGGATCGAGCGGGTCGCGCCGGTCCAGCGCGAGCGTGCCCGAGCGCAGCTCGAGAGTCGCAGCGGGCAGCGGAATCGAGGTAGGATCGAGAAACAGCGCGCCCGTGAGAACTGGTGCGCGACCCGTGCCAGTCAGCGCGAGGTTGGGCCGCAGCGATCCGCGCGCAACGTTGCTGTCGACTCGGAACGGCTCGCCGTTGCGCAGGCGTAGGTCGAAGCGCAAGCTCGAGAGTGGTCCGTGCGCGACGCTGAAGAGCGGGACCGAAGCGTCGCGCCCGAGGCCAGAGCGCGAGCGCGGTCGGAACCAATCGAAGTTGCGCGACCAGCGGCTGTCCCGCGGCGCGAGCTCGCCGCGCAGCACGAGCGCGTCGAGGGGCCCGGTGAGCGAGAGCTCCGCATCGGCGCGAACGCGCAGCTCGCGCTGCTGCACGACGAGCAATTCCCGACCGACGAGCTCTAGCTCAAAGACGGGATTTCGCGCGACACGGACACGGCCCGAGATCTCGAAAGGCCCCGCGCCGAGCTCGCCCCGCAGGCGCTCGACTCGCAGCTGACTATCCTCCAGCACGAAGGAGCCCTCGATGGCCTGCAGCGGCGGAAATCCGCTCTCCAAGCGCAGCTCGCCGCGCGAAAGCGTCGCGTCCCCGTTCACTCGCGGCGCATCGAGTCCACCGCGGAGCTCCAGCGAGCCTTGCGTCGCGCCTCCCGTGCGCCGCAGCTCCGGCGCGAGCGCCGCGAGCACGCCGAGGTCCTCCACCGACCAATGGGCGCGCAGGTCCGCATCGGCCCGGCTCCACGGCGCGCGCCCATTCTCCCACCACTGAGAGAGCGCTTCTCGCGAGAGCAAGCGGCCCGAGAGGTCGAGCGCAATGCCCGGCTTGGCCTTCAGCGTGGCGCGCTCCACGCTCATGGCGCCATCGAGGAGGAGCCGCAGCGAAAGCTCGCCCTCGCCGATGCCGAGCGTGGTGACGACTCCGCCATCCGCGAGCGGGGCAAGGGAGAGTCCGCGTCCCTCGCATTCGACGAAGCCGCGCAGGTCCGGCACCTTGCCGGCGATGCGCGAGCGCGCGACGAACTCGCCGCCCATCGGTCCGGGCAGGCCGAGCGTCTCCCAGGGCAGGGACCGCGCATCGCCGACGCGCAGCTCCGCGGCGAGCTGCAACGGCCCCTCGCCCGCTCGCCACGGCTCCTGCGCGTCGAACGGCACGTCCCCCTCGGCCTTCAGCGCGATTCCGTCGTTGGACTCGAGTCGCAGGCGCTCGACAACGGCGCGCTCGCCGGACGCGCGCGCGGTGAGCTCGAGCGCCATCTCCGGCCAGTCGGGGCCAAGCTCCAGCCGCTGCGCGCGAAGATCGCCGACGAACTCGTAGCCATCGACGCCGCGACGCAACGAAAGTCTGCCGTCGACGTCTCCCACGGAGATGCCGCGCGGCGCCACGGCCGCCAAGAGCGGCATGGGCTCGACGTCATCGAAGCGCAGGTCCACTTCAAGACGCTCCGCGGCTCGCGCGAGCGCAAGCTCGACTTCCCCCTTGAGCCCTGCGAACGCCAGCGAGGGCGCACTCAAGAAGTCCGCACCGACCTCGGCAGCGGCGGGACGCTCGAGCACCAGCGCCACGCCCTCGCGCTCGAGCAGCGCAGTTTCGAGCTCGACGAGCCACGGCGCCGCGAGGCGCTCGTGCACGACACTCCCGCTCGCCCACGCCGAAACGCCCCGCGCGACGGCCCGCAAGTTCTCCACGCGGAGGCGGTCCGCGCTGGCATCGCAGCGCAGCTCCAAGCGGTCGAGCTCCATTCCGTCGAGCGTTCCAACGTCGTGAGCGCGAAGCTCGATCGGGCCGGCGAGTGCGTCGAAAGGACCCGAGAGGCGCGCGTCGATGGCGACGGCACCCCGCGTGAGCCATCGCGGCAACAGAGTTTCCGCGCGTTGAGTCTCCAGCGACAGCTCGCTGCGCAAGACCTCGCGGGCGCGCCAGTCCAACGCGCCACTCGCGAGCAACGCGCCGAGCGGTCCCGACGTTCGCAGCGCGGCCAGCTCGACCCGCGTGCCTTCGACTCGCGCGCGAACGTCGACGCTCCCCAACTCGAAGCCGGAGGCGACGACGTCCTGACCGCGGAGCTCCAAACGCCCTTCGGGCGCACGGAGAGCGCCAGAGATGTCCAACGTGCCGACCATGCGGCCCGACCACTCGCGCGTGTCGATCAACGAGCCGAGCTCGGCGAGGTTCGGGAAGCTCAAGTCGCCCTCGATCGAGAGCTCGCTCTGTTCGAGGGGATCGCGCCACTCGACGCGGCCACGGCGCAACACCATGCGCCCGCGCTGCGTGTCCAGTCGCCCGCGCTCGATGCGCAGGCCGCCCTCGCTGAGCGTTCCCGACAGCGACGCTCTGTGTGGAGGGAGCTCGCCATCGGCTTCTCCCCAGAGCTCGCGAACGTCATGGACGATGAGCTCGAGCTCTCCGCGCGACGCAGCGATCAGCTCGAGGAGGCTATCCGCTCCCAACGGCGCCGAGATGCCCTGTGCCCAGAGGAAGTTGACGTTCTGTCGCACGCTGAGCCGGGGTAGCTCGACGCTGTCCGGCAAAAGCACGAGCTGCGCGTCGAGTCCGTCGAGCATTCGCTCGCCGACGCACAGGTTCTCGGCGCGGATCTCCCCCTCACTCCACACGCCCTCTCGATCGAAGACGGTGTGGCCAACGGCATCGAGCCGCCCTTCGAGACCGAGTTCCTGCAGTGCGGGAATTTGGCGCGAAAGGCGCTCGAGATCGACGTCCGCCATCTCCCAGCGCAGCTCGTGATCGCCCCTCGCGCTGGCGAGAGAGAAGGACGCGCGAAGCTCCGCGGCCCAGCCGCTCCACTGCGCTTCCATGCGCGCGTCGGACCATCGAACAACGCCCGACTGCGTCCGCACCGCGAGGTCGCCACCGAGCTCGAGTCTCTCGATGCGAATCCCGGAATCCTCCACCGTCACGACGGCGTCGAGCGAGAGCTGCCGCAGCCCCTCCGGCCAAGCTCCAGCGAGCTCGAGCCTCGGCACGGTGAGAGCGAGCCTCGCGTCGCGCAGCTCCACGGATCCTCCGCGAGCGCTCAATCGGCGTTCCGCGTCGAGTCCCAACTCAATCTCAAGTCGCTCGACCATGATCGAAGGCCACCGTCGCACGATCTCGAGGTCGGCCTGCGGCGCGCGGACCGAGGCCCCGTCTTCCGCCGCAGCGACGCCGAGATCCGCTTCCACTCGCGCGTACGTCACTCGAACTTCCTCGAGCGCTTCGAGCTCGCCGCTCAAGACGCCGCGCAGGTCGTATTCGAGTCGCACATCTTCGAGCTCGATCCTCCACGGCACCTCGACGCCCGCGAGCTGGACATCCTCGAGTTCGAGAGAGGAAATCCAGTCCCCCGAAACGCGCTGAACGCTCAGCCGGACTCCGTGCTCGGCTTCGACGCGGCGCGCGAGCTGCTCGACGATCCACGGAGCCAGCACGCGATTCCGCACGAGCACGAGCGCGGTGAACAGTACGAGCCCCGCGCCGAGCACACGCAGCAGCCAGCGCCTCCGCGCCCCGCGCACAGGCGTCGCTTCGCTCGCACCATCCATGCTGCTCACCGTCCGAGTTCGTCGCGCGGGCGACTACTCGTCCTCGTTGACCTTCGTCCAGCCCTGCGCGCGCAGCCAGCGCAGCGTGAACAGCGCGATGCTCGCGAGCAGCCCGAGCGTGAGGAAGTACCCGTACGGCCAGCGTGTCTCTGGGATGTTCTCGAAGTTCATCCCGTAGAGCCCGGTCACGAACGACAGCGGAATGAACACCGCCGTGACCGCGGTCATGAAGCGCATGACTTGGTTCATGCGCAAGTTGAGCGCGCCGTGAATGAGCTCGCGAACGTCGGTGCCCAGATCGCGATAGTGACTCGTGAGCTCCACCACCGACTGCGTGTGCTCGCGCAGATCCGCAAGGAAAGGGAGCGTCTCGGCGCGGAAGAACCCACGCGCTTCGTGTCCGAGCGCGACTGCGAGTTCGCGCATCGGCAGGGCGATGCGCGCGAGCTGTCGCAGGTCGCGCATCAAGAGGTACAAGGTGGTGAGCGGCTTCGACGACGGCTTCGCGATGGCCTCGGCTTCCACGGCGTCGAGGCGCACCCCGAGGTGCTCCAAGCAGGGCGTGTACGTGTCGACCACGCAGTCGAGGATGCGGTACGCCAAGAAGTCCGCACCGCTGCGGCGCGTCGCACTCGCCGGATCGTGGAGGCGCGCGCGCAGGGGCGCCAACAGATCGAGCGGCTCGTCCGTGAACGTGATCACCGTCGTGCCACGCACGAAGATCGAGATCTGCTCCGACTCGGGGTGCTCGGCCTGCTTCATCGCACGGGCGACGATGAAGAGCGAATCGCCGAAGACCTCGACCTTGGGACGCGAGCTGTTGCCGAGCACGTCCTCGAGCGCAAGG
>JBIKYW010000201.1:0-6033 GCA_044355055.1 Planctomycetota bacterium
GCTCGGACAGGCGGCCACCGGTACGGGCAAGACCGCGGCGTTCGCGCTGCCGCTCCTGCAGCGGCTCGGCAGCGAGCGCGCGGGACCGGGGCGACCGAAGGCGCTGGTGCTCGTGCCGACGCGCGAACTGGCCATGCAGGTCGCCGAGGCCGTGCACAAGTACGGGCGCGGACTCGGCGCGAGCGTGCTTCCGATCTACGGCGGACAGGGCTACGGCCAGCAGCTGCGAGCGCTCGAGCGCGGCGTCGACGTCGTCGTGGCGACCCCGGGTCGCGCCCTCGACCACCTCGAGCGCGAGACGCTGATCCTCGACTCGGTGCGCACGATCGTGCTCGACGAGGCCGACGAGATGCTCGACATGGGCTTCGCCGACGACCTCGAGGCGATCCTCTCGCGGCTGCCGGAAGAGCACCAGACGGCGCTCTTCTCCGCCACGATGTCGCCGCGCATCCTCGCGATCGCGGAGCAGCACCTCCACGACCCCGTCCGCATCTCGATCCAGCGCGAGCGGCCGACGCCGGGCGAGGCGCCGAAGGTGCGCCAGACCGCCTACGTCGTGCAGCGCGCGTTCAAGGTGCAGGCGCTCGGCCGCGTGCTCGACATGGAGTCGCCGACGAGCGCGATCGTGTTTTGCCGCACGCGCATCGAAGTCGACGAGCTCACCGAGGCGATGAACGCGCGCGGCTATCGCGCCGAGGCGCTCCACGGTGGATTCCAGCAGGAGCAGCGCGACCGCGTGATGAAGCGCTTCCGCAGCGGCACGTCGGATCTCTTGATCGCGACCGACGTCGCGGCGCGCGGACTCGACATCGAGCACGTGAGCCACGTCGTGAACTACGACTTGCCGACCGAGGCCGAGGCCTACGTGCACCGCATCGGCCGCACGGGCCGCGCCGGTCGCGAAGGCGTGGCGATCACGTTCCTCGAGCCACGCGAGCATCGACTGCTGAAGAACATCCAGCACGCCGCGGGCCAGAAGATCACCGTGGCGACGATCCCGACCGTCGCGGACCTGCGCAACCGTCGCTTGGAGATGACGGGCGTCGCGCTGCGCGAGGCGCTCGTCGCAGGCGAGCTGGAGTCGTTCCGCGTGCTCGTCGAGAACCTCTCCAGCGAGTTCGATCCGCTCGATGTCGCGGCGGCGGCGACGAAGCTCGCGCACGAGGCGAACCACAGCGAAGTGGCCGCGCAAGACGACGAGCAGGACATCCCGCAGGCGCCGCTGCGCTCGGAGCGGCCCGAGCGTCGCACGCGGGAGGCGCGTCCGAACTGGGGCCATGAAGAGCAGCGCGAGCGCGGCCGTCCGTGGGAAGAGCGCGGCCCGCGCGGACGCGGAGCACCGCAGCACGACATGCCCTTCGAGCCGCGCGAAGAGCGCCCGCCGCAAGAGGAGCGCGGATTCCGCGAGGAACGCGGCTTCCGCGACGAGCGTCCGCGCGAGCCGCGCTCGTTCGGCGGTCGTCCGCCGCGCTTCGAGCGCGGTCCGCGTCAGGACTTCGGCGACTCGCTGCGCATCTTCATCGGCGCCGGTCGCTTCGACGGCCTGCGCCCAGGCGACCTCGTCGGCGCCATCGCGAACGAGGCGGGGCTCGCAGGAAACGAGATCGGACCGATCCGCATCGCCGACCGTTTCTCGCTCGTAGAAGTGCCCGCACCGGCCGCGCATCACGTGATCGCCGCGCTCCGCGGGACGACGATCCGCGGACGCCGCGTCAACGTGCGCCTCGATCGCGCCGACTGAGCGCGCGCACGGCGCCTTGGGGCTTCGCAGCGCGCTCGCACCACGGGCGGGGACGGCTCTACGCACGGAGAGCACGCGCTACGGGCCTCGAGCTGCGAACCTCGGCCCCCTTTCGAGGTGGACGGACTCGCGTAGCGTTGAGGTTGTGCCGGGTGGCGAGCCCCGGAGCGACTGGGGGTCACATGAAGCGTGCGAATCGTTGGGCGATGCGGTTGCGGGACTTGTTGGGCGTACAGATCCGTCCGGGGCGCGGGAGCGAGCGCCGCTGCGAAGATCCGACGTGCTCGGGGGCGGAGTACGACCTCTCCACGGGAGAGGGGCCCCGCGAGCGCGGCGGTGAGCGGGATGCCGCGGAGTTCCTGCGCAGCTGCCGGGAGCAGTACGGCGACCTCGACGACTTGCCGGATCCGAGCTCCGCTCACGCCTGAAGCCGACGGCGCTTCGGTGGGCTCGGCACGTGCCGCGAGACCCGCTCGCGGGCCGCGCCGAGGTAGGCCGCGAGGATCGGTGAAGGCGCCGAGCGTCGGTGCGGACGGATCTTCGCGACGGCACTCGGGCGCACCGTCGGGATCGCGCGCGACGACCTGCTCGCAAGTTGTTTTGTGTCATGAATTTGCGTACGAATACGCAACCTGTGTGCAGCCGTCGCCGAGCCCGTCGGGAGCGTGGGTCGGCTGCGCCGATGTGCTCCCGTTTCGTACGACCAACCTCGTAAGCACGTCGTGCGTAGACGAGACCTAGACTGAGCCACCCATGAGAGCCACGACTGCTGACGCGCATCCCCGTCCCCGACCGCGCCTCCTCCCCCACCTCAGGCGAGCGGCCTTCCAAGGCGGAGTGGCGCTGGCGGCGGCCCTGCTCGCGGGTTGCGCGGACAAAGGCCACGGCGAAGCGAGTTTTTCCGCACCCGTGACCTACAAGCCCGCGGGACAGACCTTCGAGCTCGGCAAGAGCGACTCGAGCCGCTTCGGCGTGTCGGCGAGCGACTTCGCGCGCGCCCCGGCGGCCTCGGCCGGCGCGAGCAGCGGCTCGGGCGCGAAGATCCACTGGGAAACGCCGGCGGGCTGGACCGAGCTCGCTCCCACCGGGACGCGCGAAGCGAACTTCAAGGTCGCAGGTGACGCGAAGACCGAGTGCTACCTGACGCGCCTCGCGGGCAGCGCGGGCGGGCTGGAGTCGAACATCAACCGCTGGCGCACGCAGATCTCGCTGCCGCCGCTCGCCGCCGACGAAATCGCCAAGCTGCCGCGCCTCGAGTGGCTCGGTGCGGAAGCGGTGCTGGTCAACTTCGAAGGGCAGTGGAAAGGCATGTCGGGCACCGAGGGCGAGCAGGGCTGGCGCCTCGTCGGCCTCTTGTCCGTGCGTCCCGATGAGTCGCTGTTCTTGAAGATGGTCGGGCCGAGCGAGGTCGTGTCGGCGAACTTGGAGCCGTTCGTGATGCTCGCCGCGTCGTTCCACGACGGCAGCGGACACTCGCACGACGACGCAGGCGCTGCAGAGCTTCCGCCGGACCATCCGCCGATGACGGGCGCGACGTCGAGCGCGAAGTCTGGCGCGAACCCGAACGACGCGGCGCTGCCCGACAACCATCCGCCGATCGGTGCGAGCGGCACGCCGATTCCGGCGGCGGCCAGCAACGACAGCCAGCGCGGCTCGGCGTTCGAGTGGAAGGCCCCTGCGGGCTGGAAGCGTGGCGCGGACAAGTCGATGCGCGAGGTGACCTACGTCGTCGACGGAGCCGAGTGCTACGTGACGCTGCTCGGCGGCACGGGCGGCGGCCTGCTCGGCAACATCAACCGTTGGTGTGGACAGCTCGGCGCCAAGGCGCTCTCGGAAGGCGAGCTCGGTGCGCTCGAGCGCATCGAAATGCTCGGCGGTGACGGCGTCATCGTGAAGATCACTCGCAGCGAGAGCGCGCAGGCCGGAACGCCCGAGGCTCTGCTCGGTGCCCTGTGCGTGCGCGAAGACCGCTCGCTGTTCGTCAAGTTCATCGGCGCCGAAGCGGTCCTCGACGCGCAGCGGCCCGCCTTCCTCGACTTCTGCCGCTCTCTCGCGGCGCTCCAGTGAACATGAAGATCCTCCACGGATTCGCGGACGCGCTGTCGTCCCTGTGGCTGTCGTGCGTCCTGCTCGTGCTGCTGGCGCTGCTCACGTGGCTCGGCACGCTGTATCAGGTCGAGAACGGTCTCTTTGCCGCGCAGGTGAAGTACTTCGACTCGCTGTTCCTGATCCACCAAGCGGGCTCGGTCGCCATTCCGCTGCCGGGCGGCACGCTGGTGATGGGGATTCTGTTCGTGAACTTGGTCCTCGGCGGCATCGTCCGGATGCGCAAGGACAAGAGCACGGTCGGCATTCTGATCACGCATGTCGGCATCCTGATGCTGATCGCCGCAGGCTTCGTGAAGGCGTACTACTCCGAGGACGGACACGTCACGCTCTATGAGGGCCAGCGCTCGAACCTGTTCGAGAGCTACCACCACTGGGAGCTCGCGGTGAGCGAACCTCTCGCCTCGGGCGAGCTGCGTGAGGTTGTCGCGAAGCAGGAGACGTTCTTCGCGGCGGCGCCGGGCAAGAGCGCGATGCTGAGGGGCGAGCTGCCCTTCGACGTCGAGGTCACGCGCTTCATCCCCAACTGCGACGTGTTCCCTAAGGGACCGATGGTCGGCTCCGACGTGCCGACGGTCGACGGGTTCTTCCTTCAGGCGCGGCCGCTCGAAAAGGACAACGAGGCCAATGTCGCGGGCGCGTACATCGCACTCATCGGCCGCGACGGCGTGCGCCGCGAAGCGATCGTTCACGGCGCCTCGCGCAATCCGTTGACGGTCGAGTACGAGGGGCGGCGCTTCGGCGTCGCGCTGCGGCGCGAGCAATGGGTCATGCCGTTCACGGTGGCCCTCGATGAGTTCACCAAGGAAGACCACCCGCGCATGATGATGCCCAAGTCGTTCTCGAGCGACGTGGTCGTGATCGAGCCGGGCTCCGAGCGCAAGGTGAAGATCTCGATGAACGAGCCGCTGCGTCAGGATGGTCTCGTGCTCTACCAAGCCTCGTGGGGCCCGTCGAACGCGCGACCGGGCGATCGACTGTTCTCGACGCTCGCGGTCGTGCGCAACCCCGCCGACCAATACCCGCTGTACTCCTGCATCGTGATCGCCATCGGGCTCGTGATGCACTTCTCGATCAAGCTCATGAAGCACATTCGCCACGAGGCGCAGAGGGCCGCATGAAGACCTTCCTCTCCACGCTCACGTTCTTGTTCGCGCTGGTCGCGCTCGCGCCGCTCGCACGTGCGCAGTCCGACCACAGTCACGCTGGCCTCGCGGGCGAAGCGCACGGGCCTCTCCAGCGCAGCGCGCCTTGGCCGGAGGCCACGCGCGACCTCGCCGCCAGCCTGCCGATCCAAGATGGTGGCCGCATCAAGCCGCTCTCGACCTACGCGAGCTTCATGCTGCTGCGCCTGAACGGTAAGCGCTCGGTCGAGACGCCCTCGGGCGAGAAGCTCACGCCGATCGAGTGGCTGCTCGACGTGCTGTTCGTCCCCGGACAGGCCGAGCGCTACCCGATCTTCATGGTCGCCGACATCGCGGCGACCGAGGCCATCGGCCTCACACTCGAAGGCAAGAAGAAGCGCGACCGCTACTCGGCCTCCGAGCTGCGGCCGGCGCGCAAGAAGCTGTACGAGCTCGCACGCGAATACGAGCGCATCGAGGAGAAGAAGCGCTCGACGGTTCAGCAGCAGGTCTTCACGCTCGCGCTCAATCTCGAC
The DNA here is from genome assembly GCA_044355055.1 of Planctomycetota bacterium. GTDB lineage: Bacteria > Planctomycetota > UBA1135 > UBA1135 > F1-120-MAGs118. The sequence continues at coordinate 5,508 of JBIKYW010000201.1, forward strand.
GTGTACGAGCGACTGGAGACGCACTTCGACTTTGCGCGCCACGACCTCGATCTCACGGGAAGCGTCGACCTGCGCCGCGTGATGGGTGCGGACTCGGCGCGTTTCAGCCAGCTCGTCGGCAAGGTGCCCGAGCTCATGAAGCTGCAGCGCGACCTGCGCGCAGATCCGGCGAAGTCGGCGGAGGTCACCGCGCTCAACCGCGTGCTGCAGGATGCGAGCTCGCTCTCGCAGGGCACGGGCCTGCTCGCGCTCGTTCCCTCGCTGCGCGACGTCAAGGCCGAGCCCGAGTGGCACGCGGCCGAGGACCTCTTCATGCGTGCGTTCGAACCCGACGGCATCGACCCGCGCTATGTCACGGCGCTCGCCAAGCTGGAAGACGTCGCGCGATCCGCGAGCGACATGCCCCGCTTCTCGGAGGCCATCGAGGACCTGCACAGCACGGTCGCGCCGATGGCCACTGCACGCGGCGAGTACGAGAAGATCGGGATGGAGATCTCGTACTACAAGGCGAATCTGATCACCAACT